>NZ_JBEBMB010000118.1:0-16710 GCF_040081915.1 Xenorhabdus sp. SGI240 | reverse complement strand
AAAAACCTTAATAATTTGAAAACTAAACATGTAGAACAGTATGTTAGTGCCCGTTTATCTCAGGGAATAGCCAAGTGCACTGTGCAAAATGAAATGGCTGCGCTGCGCAATATTTTCCGCATGGCAGGCCGGGAGAAACTCGAAACCTCGCCGCGTTTAAGCAATCAGGCATTGGGATTAGGCGGAACCAGCCGCGCCGGAACGAAACAGGCGATCCCTGATGCCACATTTCAGGTTGTTTATCAGACAGCACTTGAACGTGATGCCGGATTTGCCGTCACACTGAAACTCGCCCGATTGCTGGGATTACGTTCTCAGGAAGCGGTGCAATGCAGTGCTTCACTGAAGAGCTGGCGCAAACAGTTAGAACAACCAGAGCCAAAACTGCATGTTGTTTTCGGTACAAAGGGCGGTCGGCCAAGGCAAACCCGTATCTTGAATGTTGCGGCGGTGAAAGAAGCTGTCGGGCAGGCTATTGCCATTGCAGAACAACGAGGCGGCAGGTTGATTGATAAGCCGGATCTCAAGCAGGCCATGAACTACTGGCGGACACAGACCACAAGAATTGGTTTAACAGGCTGCCATTCTCCCCATAGTTTGCGCTATGCCTGGGCGCAGGATGCATTGGCTTTTTACCAACAACATGGTTTTAGCCGTCAGGAAGCAAGGGCACTGGTATCAATGGATTTGGGGCATGGTGACGGCCGTGGGCGTTATGTTGAACGGGTTTATAACCGTTCAACTTAGTCGTCCGGTTATTGAGTTAGATAAAACAATCAGTTAAAGTATTTCCGCCATTAGCAAAATCTAGTGGTCAAGGTTTAGCAGCCTTGAGATCAACCACTGGTAAGGATAGTTTCTTGCCAGTGTGCCTGCGTTCGCCTTTTCAATGGTGATTCAGGCAGGGGAGACTCACGTCTCGCCGGAAGTTGATCCCGGTCTGCTAACCCTGCCTTGAATCACCACCATCAATGATGAATTAATGGAAAGGGGTAACAGGAATGAATAACAACGCTAGAAATGACTGGCATCAGGCCGATATCATCGCAGCATTACGTAAACGTGGCACAACCTTAGCGGCTCTCTCTCGTGAAGCCGGACTCAGTTCATCAACCTTAGCAAATGCACTCAGCAGGCAGTGGCCTAAAGGCGAATGGATCATCGCTAACTATCTCGAAATACATCCTTCTGAGATCTGGCCGAGTCGCTATTTTGATCAACGTGGTCAACTAATTGAACGTAAGGTTCGCAATAAGTCATAAAAATAGTCAGTCCTTCATTTAAAAATCACAGGGAAGATAGCCGTAGCGGGGTATCTTCTCACTCGCAGAAACAGTCATTACTATTTTCTCAATAACTCCTGATACAATACATTGCACCGCTTCATAGAGTTGGAACGGCTAGGGGACTAACCTGATTTTGATTGTGGAAGCGTCGGATCACAGGTCGAAAAAATACCAACAGAATAATAATATTGGTGGAGCTTCTTAGCACAAAGTAAGTTGTATAGGAGTTTGTATAAAATTTAAAACAGTATGAGTATTTATATTTAATATCAATTAATTAAATAATTAATTCTATGCAGTACGCAAACATAGCATTAAAGTTGTGCTTATGGACACTGAACTTGATAAACTCAGCCATCTTTGCATAATTGCGCTCTCTTTGGGCAATCCCTAGGTATATAAAGTCCCGGATGCCTGAAAAAATGTCTTTAAAACTGACAGAAAGTACCATGATAAATAACGTAATTTCACCGGAATATAATGAAAATGGCAGGGCTTTGCGCCGTGTCCGCAGTTTTGTACGTCGGCAGGGACGGTTAACGAGTCGTCAGCAGCAAGCACTTGATAATGTCTGGCCAAAGATGGGTGTGGACTATCAGGCAGAATTGTCTGATATGGAAGAAATCTTTGGCCGTGAAGCCCCTGTTGTGCTGGAAATCGGTTTTGGTATGGGGGCATCATTGGTCACAATGGCAAGCGAAAATCCAGATAAAAACTTTTGGGGAATCGAAGTTCATGCGCCGGGAGTTGGGGCGTGTTTGGCATCCGCAGAAGATGAAAATCTCAGTAATCTGCGAGTGATGTGCCACGATGCCATTGAAGTGCTGAATAATATGATCCCGGATCAGAGTCTGGCGATGGTTCAGCTTTTCTTCCCTGATCCATGGCATAAAGCACGTCATAATAAGCGTCGGATTGTGCAGCCTGAATTTGCTCAACTGATTAAAAGTAAACTGAGAATCGGCGGTGTCTTCCATATGGCCACCGACTGGCAGCCTTATGCAGAGCATATGCTGGAGGTGATGAGTATCGCAGAAGGGTATCGCAACTTATCGGAAAACAGTGATTATGTGCCACGTCCTGAGTCGCGCCCGGTCACAAAATTTGAGACACGTGGTCAGCGATTAGGCCATGGCGTATGGGATTTAATGTTTGAGAGGGTAAAATAATGGCTAAAAACCGTAGTCGTCGTCTGCGTAAAAAATTACGTATTGATGAATTTCAGGAATTGGGTTTTTCAGTAAAGTGGAGTTTTCCGGCTGATACCTCCGTTGAGGTTGTTGATAGCACGGTTGATGCCTTAATTGAAGAACTGATCGAGCCAAATGGACTTGCTCTGGATGCCAGCGGTTATTTGCAATGGGAAGGCATTATCTGCCTGCAAAAAATCGGCAAATGTACGGTAGAACAGTGCCAGTTGGTTGAGAATTGGCTGAAAGATCGCGGTATGAAAGACGTTATCACATCTGAACTGTTTGATGTGTGGTGGGATTGATTCGCTGTTGCATAAGAAAAAGCGTATTACGTAAAAATAGCGCTGTATGCAGGGGCTCTTTGGGAGTCCCTGTTTGTCTGGAGAAAAAGTGGTGAAGGTAAGGTTCTCTAATTCGTTGTTGGCAGATATCTTAGAAGAAGTACGCCCTTTGATTGGTCAGGGAAAAGTAGCAGATTACATTCCTGCTCTGGCAGAAGTTCCGGCAAACAGTTTGGCAATGGCCATTTGTACGGTAGATGGGCAAATTTTTAAAGCGGGAGATGCAGAAAAACGCTTCTCCGTCCAATCCATTTCTAAAGTGTTGAGCTTAACATTAGCGATGACTCGTTATAAGGAAGAGGATATCTGGCAACGGGTGGGTACGGAACCTTCAGGACAGCCGTTTAACTCATTGGTACAGTTGGAGTTGGAAAAGGGAATTCCCCGCAACCCTTTTATTAATGCGGGAGCCTTGATTATTTGCGATATGCTGCAATCCCGCTTGAGTGCGCCTAAACATCGAATGCTGGAGTTTGTCCGTAGCCTCACTGGGCAAAAAAATATTTCCTATGATGATATCGTTGCCCGTTCAGAAATGGAGCATTCAAGCCGCAATGCTGCGATAGCTTACCTGATGAAATCATTCGGTAACTTTGAGAATGATGTCATTACTGTTCTGCAAACATACTTTCAATACTGCGCTTTAAAAATGAATTGTGTTGAATTGGCTCAATGTTTTATTTATTTAGCCAATAAGGGACGAATGATGGGTTCCGACCAACAAATTTTAAGTCTTCGACAAACTCGCCAGATTAACGCGCTTATGTTGACATGTGGTATGTACGATGGTTCTGGTGAGTTTGCTTTCAGGATCGGTATGCCAGGGAAATCGGGGGTTGGTGGCGGTATTATCTGTGTGGTTCCGGGAGAGTTTACGGTTGCGGTGTGGTCGCCTGAACTGGATAAATCCGGTAACTCATTGGCAGGTTGTGCGGCACTGGAAAAATTAGCCGGGCGTATTGGACGCTCTATTTTTTAACCTTTCAGTGTTTTAACCTTAGAAATCAGGAGAACATATGTTACGCAGGATCACGATTGCGGCATCATTGTTATTTGTGTCCCAGGCCATGATTACTCAGGCACAGGCAAGTTCTGAATGTCATGCGACGCTTAATGATGACATTATTGTCACACCAAATTCTGTCCAGATTACAGGGGCGAGTGGAAACTTAAAGATATTGCCTGATGGTTCCATAACCAGAGACGGCAAGGTGTTATCGCTGAATATAGAACAACGTAGCAAAGCCCTGCAATATCAACAGACGATCCGTCAGAATTTGCCCTGGGTTAAGCAAGAAGCGCTAAGTCATTTGACGAATGCACGGCAGTCACTGGACAAAGTGGTAGTCGAAACAATGGGTAAGGAAAGTAATATCCGTAACCGTCTATCTCAATTGGAATCAGGTCTCAGTAAACAAGTTGATAAAGTGATTGAAACCCGTGCTAATGGTTTTGCTTTTAATGCTCAGGCAGTCAAACAGGTAGAACCTGAAGGCCGAAAACTGATTGAACAGAGCCTTGGTGGTATTTTGCAAGATAGCATTAACGAAATGAGCCGTAAAAATAGCGAGCAGAATGGTGACGGCAAACAGATGCTAATGTCTCTTCTTGGCGGGTTAGGCGGCATGCAAAATGGTTTTGATGCAGAATGGAAAAAACAGGAACAAGAATTAAAACGTTTAAAAGCGGAAGTGTGTAGCAAAGCCAGTCAATTAGAACAACAACGCATTAGTCTTATGAATGCGATTAAGTGAAATAGGCTGCTTACCTTCAAAGCAAATAGGAATCAATATGAAATTGATTCTTATTTTGTTGACATATTAACGCTGCCACCTAGAATGCAAGTCACCTCTTATTAATAGGCTTAATTTAGGTGTAACTAATGAAAAAAATCCTGCCCATTATTATTGCATCACTGCTTTCTGCTACCAGTTACTCTGCATTCAGTCAGTCACCAGAATTATTTACGCCAAATTCAGTGACCGCTCAGTCTGGTGATTACGCCACGGTAAAACATCTTTCCGGTGAAACTCAGGTTAAAAAGAATCCCAAACGGGTGGTTTTGTTCGATTTTGGAACGTACGATTCGATGGTGAAACTGGGATTGTCTGATCGGGTGATTGCATTACCCATTAATAATTTACCTGAATATGTGCGTAATGGTGTGCCCGCAACTATGCACAATGCCGGGGGAATGAAAGAGCCAAATTTGGAAGAATTAGCGGAAATCAAACCAGATTTGATTGTTATTACTGGTCGTCAAGGTGCTTTCTATGAAAGTCTGTCACAAATAGCACCCACCATTAATTTAAGCATGGACAATAAAAATTACCAATCATCCGTTGGTAGTAATCTCAAATTGTTGGGTGAACTATTTAATAAGCAGGATACCGTGAAAGCCCAATTTGCTGATTTGGAAAAAACGATTGTAGCCGCTCAGGAAAAAGCGAAAGTAGCGAACAAAAAAGTATTAGTATTACTGCATAATGCGGGTGAATTATACCCTAATAATCAGGCTGTTGTTTATAATGTGATGAAAGCGCCTCGTGCTGTATTGCCGGCTAAATCGGACAAAGACAAAAGCCGGGCTGTGACGGCGGATATGATTGCACAAGCTAACCCTGATGTGATTTTTATTATCGACCGGAGTGAAGCCATTGGTGCAGGTAAGTTAGAAAAAGCGCAGTTTGAAAATGATCAAGTCAAATCAACGCATGCCTATAAAAACGGCAAGATAGTGTACTTACAGCCTGATCTCTGGTACTTGTCTGGTGGTGGTTTGGATAGCATGACGCGACAAATCAATGCCGTTGCTAATGCATTGTAAATTCGTAAATTAAAATTCTTTTCCTTTGGCTTTACCCTGAGGTCTGCATAGTCAGATTTCGGGGTAGTTTTATTATTTGTTAAGCCATCAGAGAAAGAGATCCTGCCGACATCGCTTCGTGACTCACTTATTATTCCTAAATTGTTATTGTTCCTAAATTGAAACAATCAAGTTAAATCATGACTTAGCCTTGCGGCACAGAAAATCTGCGTTAGGATATTTCAAAAGGCATCCAATGGGGAACATAAGCATGATTATTAGTTCAACTGAATTTAAGAATAATGATTTCTTGAAAAAAGAGCATGAATTTAATCAATTTGATGGCAATGGTGATAACCGTTCCCCCGAAATTTCCTGGGCGGACGCACCAGCCGGAACCCAAAGTTTTGCGATAACTGTCTATGATCCTGATGCACCAACAGGTAGTGGCTTCTGGCATTGGGTCGCTTTCGATATTCCCGTTGAAACACAATCCTTACCTGCAAATGCCGGGCAAAGTGATGGTAGCCAATTACCAATCGGTACAATTCAGAGCAGAAATGATTATGGTCTGTTTGGTTTCGGTGGTTGTTGTCCGCCTGTGGGGGATAAAGCCCATCGCTATATTTTTACTGTACATGCCTTATCGGTAGAAATACTACCGGGAGTTGATGCTGAAACAACCAATGCCGTTGCGCGTTTTATGATCCAAGCCAATACCTTGGCAACAGCTTCGATTACCGGTTACTACCAGCGTTAACCGATTAATAATTCTTCCGTTTCCAGTAAGGAGTATCAATATGAGCAGCAAAAAAATTCAATGGAACTATGGGTTACAGCCGGAAGCGGTAGAGATCCTTTCTAATAACGGCGGTATGATCGTCTGCCCAACTAAAGTTGGCTACATTATCATGACATCTGACGCACAAGGTCTGGAGCGTAAATTTGAAGCTAAACAGCGTAATCGTAACAAGCCCGGTGTGGTTTTATGTGGTTCTTTGGAACAGTTGAAAGAGCTGGCTCAACTTAACGCGGAAATTGAAGAACTGTATCAAAGACATTGGGATGAAGACGTACTGTTAGGTTGTATTTTGCCGTGGAAAGAAGAAGCGATAGCCCGTATCCCGGATGATGGTTCTAAAGAACTGATGATGGATCAGCGTGGTACGAGCTGTTTCGTGATTAAATTTGGCAAGCCCGGCGAAATTCTGGCGAAAGAACTGTGGGATAAATATGGCAAATTCTCTTTTGCCAGTTCAGCTAACCCATCGGGTAAGGGGAATCGTGGACTGGTTGAATGTATCGGTGAGAGGATAGAAGAGCGGGCCGATCTGATTATCTGTGCTAATGACTATGTTAAATCTATCCAGCAAAATGAAACTGAGCAAACCCGTTATGAACAAGGCGTTATGGTTTCAATGGTCGATGACGATGGTCAATTAGTTCCGCTGCAACAAGGGCAACGCGATATTACCCCGTGTCCGGTATTAATCCGCAAGGGATTGGATGTACATAAAATCATGGCGATGATGTCTGATATTTTCACGACTTGGGATTATCGTCACGGCAATTACTATTAATTATTGTTGATTAATACTTCTTACAGAGAATATCTTTGGCGGGTGCAGTTGTACCCGCATTAATATCCGTAGCTACGCTTTTTTTCCGTTCTCCAAATCTTGCCTTAATTTGCGCTGCAAAGAATTTGCAAACTGTTGTACACGCGAAGATAGCGTATCTTCTGATTTAAACAGTATCCATGCCTGGTAAACATCCATGTTCCATTCTGGGAGAAGCCGTACTAATTCCCCTTCTGCCACAGCTTCATGGGTAACATAGTCGGGTAGATAGGCAATGCCAGCCCCAGCCAGAGCGGAACGCATTAACGCCACACTGTTATTGATACGAAACCGACTGCGCACTTCAATATCGAGCTTATTTCTTTCCTTACGGAATGGCAGGGAAATAGTATGTGCAGGGCCACGAAATAGCAGGTAATCGTAACGAGGAAGATCTTCGGGTTTCTCTATTGCGGAAAATTGGGTTACATAGTCTGGGGTAGCGTAAAGTCCCCACGTGATATCAATTAAAGGCATGACAAGTGGATATTGTGGCGTTTCACGCCCTATGATGATGGCAATATCGCATTGGTCTTCTTCCATATTAATGGTTCGGTCGGTTAGTTCCAGATCAACGCTGATATGAATATTTCCGGCGATAAAGTGATTCAGGGCGGGTACAATACATTGGCTGCCAAAGGAGACTGGAGCAATCAAGCGTAAACTGCCCATCGGTTGTTCATGGAAATTACGGATAAAATGTTCAGCATTTTGGGCTTCGGTAAGGAGCCGGTGGCAGTATTGGTAATAACTCATCCCGACTTCTGTCACTTGAATTTTGCGCGTAGTGCGGTTGAGCAATTGGATGCCTAACCTTACTTCCAATTGTGCAATCTCTCGGCTGACGGAAGATTTAGATAACTTTAACGATCGTGCTGCTTCAGTAAAACTCAGTGTCTCTACAACACGGGCAAAGACCACCATTGAGGTAAGATTCTCAATATTATTCATGTAATAACCTGATGATTTACGCGTGGGAACCACCCTATAACATATCACATAACCTATAGTGACGTGCCAAATTCAATGGATAAGAATTTCCCATTTTGTGAACAACTGTCCCATACTGGAAACAGTGAGCGATGCAATGGTATTTCCCTACGTTAAGGCGTTGTAATCTTGTTAGGATGACAATCTATTGAGTCTGTTTTTATCTTTCGGAGGGCAATGTGAGATGAGCCAAACTATGACACAAAAAATTCTTGCACGGGCAAGCGGGCGAGCACAAGTCACTCCGGGTGAAGTGGTTTGGGCAAAAGTGGATATTCTGATGTCTCACGATCCCTGCACACCAGGTGTAGCCAGCGTATTTAAAAAGGAGTTCGGGCAAGATGCAAAGATATGGGACCCTGAACGCTTTATTTTGATCCCGGACCATTTTGTCTATTCGGCTGACTCACAAGCTAACCAGAACATTCGGGTTATGCGTGAATTTGCTGCTGAACAGAACATAAAATATTTTTATGACGTTGGAACGCCCAAATATAAAGGTGTATGCCATATAGGGCTTGCAGAAGGAGGGCATATTCGCCCCGGAGAAGTGTTACTGGGTACAGATTCTCATACGGTGACTGCGGGTGCTTTTGGGGCATTTGCCATTGGGTTAGGTATTACTGACGCCGCTTATGCGTTAGGAACGGGAGAAATTCCGCTTAAGGTGCCAACAACCATTCGGGTCAATTTTACCGGAACCAAGCCAGCCCATGTTTTGGCTAAGGACATGATCTTATCTGTATTGTCAGAGTTGACGGTTGATGGTGCGACCTATCAGGCCATAGAGTTTGGCGGTAACGTCATTGATGAGTTATCGGTAGAAGAACGCATGACAATTTGCAATATGGTTGTTGAGTGTGGGGCGAAAAACGGCATTATGGTGCCCAATCAGGCGACCCTGGATTATCTGGCAGAACGCAATCATCTCCCGTTTGACATTGTCTACCCTGACGAGGATGCACAATATAGCCGTGTGTTAAATATTGATGTTTCCACGATGCAACCAAAGATTGCCAAACCCCATTCGCCGGATAACGTCGTTTCTATTGATCAAGTCGCTAATGTCGCCATTTCTCAGGCATATATTGGATCTTGTACGGGGGGCAAGCTGGCGGATTTTGTTGCGGCCGCGCGCGTTATCAAAGGGCATAAAGTCGCAATTCCGACTTATGCAGTCCCTGCAACAAAAGAAGTTTTCCATCAAACGATTACCACCCAAATCGATGGTGTTTCTGTCTATCAAATTTTAAGTGATGCAGGTGTGAAACTTTCCGCTGAATCAGGATGTGCAGCTTGTTGTGGTGGCCCGCCAGACACGTTTGGCCGTGTCAATGATCCAATATCAGTGATATCCACTACCAATCGTAACTTTGTCGGCAGAATGGGGCATAAACGTGCCAACATTTATCTGGCTTCCCCTTATTCTGTTGCCGCGGCAGCTATTACTGGTCAAATAACAAATCCTGAGGAGTTTTTATGAGTGAGTTAAAGGACAATATCATTCGGGGTGAGGTGTATGTCTTGACCGATAATATTGATACTGACCAGATCCTTTCAGCCGAGTATCTCAAGGTCAACCCTTCCACTCCTGAAGGGTATGCCCAACTGGCTTCGCTGGCAATGTGTGGATTACCGGAAGGTTCATTGCCTTTTATTGATGAAAGTCAAGGAAAAGCGAAATATCCGATCATTGTGGCAGGGCAGAATTTTGGCTGTGGATCTTCGCGTGAACATGCTGTGGCTGCATTAGGTGCTTCGGGTGTGAAAGCGGTTCTTGCCCAATCTTATGCTCGTATATTCTTCCGAAATTGTGTATCAACCGGAGAGTTATTGCCTGTTGCAGCTCAAGAGCGCTTGTGTGAAAAATTAGTCACGGGAGACAGTATTGAGATTGATATTGAAAACCAGACAGTCATTCTGCTGAAAGAGGGTGAAAAATATCAAACCGATCCTATTGGTGAACTTGCTAATATTGTCTCTGCCGGAGGGCTATTTTCTTACGCTCGTGCGTCGGGAAGAATTAAATAGTATGAAAAAACTGCACCCCTGAATTTTAAGGTGCAGTTCTTTTCCTAAAGAAACAGCTCCAGTAAGGAATTCAGGAATAGTTTTCCGTGCTTAGTGATTTGCCAGTGTGTATCTCTTTCCGTGATATAACCTTTCGACAATGCTTCGTCAATTTGTGGGCGAATGGCACTTTCCGGTAAACCAGTGAAATCCCTGAAATCCTGACGTGGCATCGATTCCAGCAAGCGGAAACGGTTCATGAAAAATTCAAATGGACGATCTTTATTATCCACCTGATTTTGTTGATCCAGATAACGCCCTTGCATATAACCGCGTGGATGTTTGGTTTTCACGGTACGGAGAATACGACCATCGGCAAACGAAATCTTACCATGTGCGCCACAACCAATCCCCAGATAATCACCGAAACGCCAGTAATTGAGATTATGCTGACATTGATAACCCGGTTTGGCATAGGCCGAAGTCTCATATTGTTGATAACCTGCTTCCGTCAGTAATTGATGGCCTTGGGAAAAAATATCCCATAACGCATCATCATCCGGTAAAACCGGAGGGCGGGAGCCAAAACGGGTATTGGGTTCAATCGTCAGTTGATACCAGGACAGATGGGGGGGAGATAGCTCAATAGCCTGACGCAAATCATCCAGTGCTTCATGGAGTGTCTGGTTGGGCAAGCCATGCATCAAATCCAGATTAAAACTGCGTAATCCAAGCCCGTCAGCCAATTGTGCTGCTCGTCTGGCCTCTTCCGGGCCATGAATACGCCCTAAACGGATAAGTTTATCTGAACCGAAACTTTGTACGCCGATGGAGATGCGATTAATCCCTGCCTGCTGATAAGCACTGAAACGATCGGCTTCAACGGTTCCCGGATTGGCTTCCATCGTAATCTCTGCTTGCGGCGAGAGTGCCAGTGAAGCCCTGACGCCATCAAGCAATCGCTGCATACCTCCGGCGCTTAACAGGCTAGGGGTTCCTCCACCGATAAAAATCGTTGATACCTCACGATCACCAATCATTGGCAGATCCGCTTGTAAATCTGCCAATAGATGTTCGACATATTCTTGATGCGGTACATCCCCTTTTAAGGCATGTGAATTAAAGTCACAATAAGGGCATTTTTGCACGCACCACGGAATATGAATATAAAGACTCAGAGGTGGCAACTTAAGCATTACGCATGGCTTCCAACAACATTGCTAATGCTTTCCCACGGTGTGAAACGGCATTTTTTTGCTCACGGGTTAGCCCGGCTGCTGTACAGTCAAATTCAGGCGCATAAAAAACGGGATCATAACCAAAACCGCCTTTTCCGGCCGGTTCACGGGTAATCATGCCTGACCAGCGACCATGAAATACCAGAGGAGTCGGATCTTCTGCATGGCGTAAGAAGACCAGCACACAATTGAATTGAGCCTGACGCTGTTCGTCAGGAACATCGTGCATAACTTGCAATAATTTTTCCAGATTCTCCTGATCAGAGGCATTGCTGCCCGCATAGCGAGCGGAATAAATACCTGGCGCACCACCTAATGCGTCAACCGATAACCCTGAATCGTCTGCAATTGCAGGTAACCCCGTCACGGCGGCGGCATGGCGCGCTTTGATGATGGCGTTTTCAATAAAAGTGAGACCTGTTTCATCGGCTGGATCCACACCTGATTCAGTTTGCGCCACGATATCTAAGCCAAAATCAGCTAATAAATCAGCCAATTCGCGTACCTTACCTGTATTTCCCGTGGCGAGAATAACTTTTTTCATTGCCATTTATTTAATTAACCTGTGTATCCCATTAATTTATTTAATTAACCTGCAAATATTGAAGCCAGCCATGCCATCACATCGTAACGCAGGGCATTCAGTGCGTAGAGAATGAGAATGACAATCATGGCAGAGAAATCAAGACCGCCCATAGAAGGGATAATGCGGCGGATAGGTGCCATTAGTGGTTCAGTTAATTGAAGCAGGACATAGTCCACCGGGTTACGTCCCTGGCTGATCCAGCTTAATAACGCACGGGCGATCACTAACCAGAATACGAGCTTTCCGACAGCGGTCAGTAATTCAATCAATCCAAACAAAAATATGGCACCAGAAGGAATGAGAAATTGCCCTGTGGCTAACCATATAGGCAACAAGATCTTGATAAGAATCAGCAGATAAGAGAGAAGCACTGACGTGGTATCAATGGGACCAATGGCAGGAATGAATCTGCGTAATGGACGTACCACAGGTTGGGTAATTTTAACGATAAATTGTGAGAATGGATTATAAAAATCACAACGTGCCCACTGCATCCAGACACGCAGCAGTAAAACGGCGATATATAAATCCAGAACGGTGAAAAAGACGAAATTTAAGAATTGCATGTAGCAGCCCTGATTGAATTAAACCAATTGAATTAAAATAATTTTTCCATTTCCTGTGCCCGGCGGATAGCGCCTTGCATGGCATTGGACACAATTTCAGGCATCCTGCCTTCATAAAAAATGCGTAATGCTTCAGCCGTTGTACCGCCTTTAGATGTTACCTGCTCACGCAGGATAGCAAAAGGAAGATCTTTTTGCGTTTCAGCAAGTTTAGCTGAACCTATGGCTGCTTGCAGGACAAGTTCTCTGGCTGTTTCACTGTCAAATCCCAGACGTTCCGCTTCTTGTTGCATCGATTCCATGAACAGGAAGAAATAAGCAGGGGCACTGCCTGCGATGGCGATAATATCGTTGATACCGTTTTCATCATTGACCCAGCAGACTTTCCCGACACAGCTCATTAGCGATGCTGCAAAGTTGCGATCAGCCTGCCCGATATGCTCTGGTGCAAACAACCCACTCATCCCTTGCCCTACAAGTGAAGGGGTATTTGGCATGATGCGGATAATATTGAGGTTATCTTGCAAGAGCGTATAAAAACGAGGAACGGGAATACCAGCAGCAATAGAAATAACCAGTTTTCCATTGAAATCGACGTGTGAGTACAGTGATCCACAAACTTCTGCCATCATTTGCGGTTTAACTGCCAGAACGATGACACTGGCTTCTTGCGCGTAACGAATATTATCGCTCTGACTATTAATGCCATATTCTTTTGCCAGCACATCACGGCGGGTGGTAGTTGGAGAACACACAGTGATGAGTTCAGCAGGATAACCTTTTCTGACTAACCCGGCAATGATGGCATGAGCCATATTTCCTGCGCCAATAAAGGTGATTTTACGATTTTCCATCAGATAATCTCGTCTATTAATCAGTTAATTTCAGGTATTGAATCAGGTGGTTTTCATTTTCTATATTAAGACTTGTACTGACGGACACCGAATATTGCCGTTCCAATCCGAACCAGTGTGGAACCACAAGTAATGGCGGCCTCCATATCATCCGTCATACCCATTGATAGTGTATCAACGTGAGGATATTTCGCTTTTAGCCCAATAAATGCGTGTTCCATTTGGTGAAAAATGGCTATTTGGTGTTTAAAGTTATTTGCCGGTGCAGGTATTGCCATCAAGCCGCGCAATACCATATTAGGTAATCCATTAATAGTTGCAGCCAATTCGGTTAACTCTTCCAGTAAAATGCCAGATTTGCTCTCTTCTCCACTGATATTAATCTGGATCAGGATATTAAGAGGCGGCCTGTTTTCAGGACGTTGTTCGCTTAAACGTTGGGCAATTTTTACCCTGTCAACGGTATGGCACCAATCAAAATTTTCTGCCACCAGGCGACTCTTGTTAGATTGTAATGGGCCAATAAAGTGCCATACTAAATCGTCACGGTTATTAAAGTGTTGGATTTTTTCAACCCCTTCCTGAACGTAATTCTCACCAAATTCTCGCTGGCCATTGGCTATAGCTTCTGCGATGGCATCCACAGGTTTGGTTTTACTGACTGCAAGCAAGGTAATTTCTTCTGGAGAACGTCCGCATTTTTGCGCTGCAAGTGTCATGCGGTTCCTGACATCGTGAAGATTTTGTTCGATATTGTTCATAGTTGACTCAGGAGATAAAAAAATGAATATGGGAAAATGGGTGTCCCTTAGTGTAAAGCATAATGCTTCCGATCTGCATCTTTGTGTCGGGCAAGTTCCGGTTTTGCGTATCAATGGTGTGTTATACCCACAAAGACAATGTGAGGAAATTCAATCCAATACCCTTATAACGTGGAGTGAAGAAATATTATCGGATGCGCAGAAACAGCAGTTACATAAGCACGGTCATGTCGATTTTGTGGTAACGATGCCAGATAAACAGCGACTCAGGGGAAATCTGTTTTATCAACAATCTCATTTATCATTGGTATTGCGACTGATTGAGAATAAATGTCCGACATTAGAACAACTCTATGCGCCTGACATTATTCAGCATCTTATTTTGCAGGAGATGAGTGGATTGATATTAGTGACAGGCGCGACGGGAAGCGGTAAGTCAACGACGTTGTCAGCGATGATTAATGCTTTGAATAGCCATGTTTGTAAGCACATCATCATGCTGGAAGATCCCATAGAATTTGTTCACCAAAACCGAAATTGTTTGATACAGCAAAGACAGATGGGTAAAGATGTCACGGATTATCAAACCGCACTAAAAGGCGCATTACGCCAGGATCCTGATGTGATCCTACTGGGAGAATTACGGGATAAGGAGGCGATCAGGTTAGCTCTGACAGCGGCTGAAACGGGGCACTTGGTTTTGTCGACGCTGCATACCCGCGGTGCAATTCAGGCGATAGATCGCTTGGTGGATGTTTTTTGTGCAGAAGAAAAAGGTTGGATTTGCAGTCAGTTGGCTGGAAGTTTAAAGGCAGTAATTTCTCAGCAACTGCTGCCTGCTAAAGAGGGGGGTAGGGTGGCTATTTATGAAGTTTTAGTCATTAATCAGGCTGTTAGTCATTTGATAAGGGAAGGCAAGAATCATCAAATAGCATCATTAATGCAGACAGGGGCAAATTGTGGTATGCAAACTTACGAGCAAAGCCGACAACAACGTAATTCGTTGGGGTTGCTGGGATAAACCGTTTGCAGTAACAGCCATGCCTGATGCTCAGTATGGCTATTACGGACAGGGTTATTATAAGTATTGGTATCACTGATATTGCTGTTCAAACCAGCTTTCCAGAATAATAACCGCAGAAGTGGCATCAACCTTACTTTTATTCAGTGCCTTGTAGCCACCGTGATCAAACAGGTGAGAGCGTGCTTCCACGGTGGTCAATCGTTCATCGTGCAGTTCAACTTGTACTCCGAAGCGCCCATGTATGCGGTTGGCGAATTTACGCGCCTGCGCGGTGACAAGTTGCTCTGTACCATCCATATTGAGTGGCAGGCCAACAATAACCAGATCGGGCAGCCACTCTTTAAGTAGTTTCCCAATAAGTTCCCAATTGGGAGAACCTTCGTTAGCTTTGAAAGAGGTCAATGCCCTGGCTGTACCGGTGATTTCTTGCCCGATGGCAGCGCCAATGCTACGAGTTCCAAAATCAAAAGCAATGATTGTCCGGTTTTTCATCAGGCGTGTCCTGCTTGTGATGAGAGATTATGAATATTAACCCCCAGCAAAGAAGCCGCTTCACGCCAGCGGGTAGTGATAGGGGTATCAAAAATGATGGAAGATTCAGCGCTGACAGTAAGCCAACTGTTTTCCATAATTTCCCTTTCCAACTGACCCGTTTCCCAGCTTGAATATCCAAGGGTCATCAAAATATTTTTCGGTTGGCGCGATGTGCCCAGAGCTTCCAACATATCTTTGGATGTCGTGATCATAGTGTGTTCAGAGATCTGAATACTGGAGCTGAAACCGGATTGCGGCGTATGCAAAATAAAACCGTGCTCTTCAGACAGAGGGCCACCCGCCATCACTGGCCGATTGAGATTGATCGCACTCTCCCTATCCTTAGGGGTGATATCTAATTTTTGTAAGATACTCTGGATAGAAACGCTGGCTATTGGCTTATTGATAATTAAACCCATTGCCCCGTTTTGATCATGTTCGCAGATATAAACCACAGAACGATTGAAATAAGGATCAGAGAGCGAAGGCATGGCAATAAGAAAATGATGCTGTAGATTCATGTGTTTTCTGATAATTATTTTGGCAATGTAAGAATGACTGGCCCACAGTATGGGGGAAAAATATAACCCTTTATACAAGGGCTATACTTATTTTTCAATGAATTAAAACATTATCGGGACGCTATAAACCCCTTTTTTCATCCACGAGTGTGGATGGAATGTGGATGCTTCCTTTTAGTGGATTGAATTTTATAGCATCCTGCAAATAGTCAGGTGCAAAGTGGGCGCATACCATAGTTTGCTGAATGCTGGCATGCCCCATGATTTTCTGTAGAGTCAGTATATTTCCTCCATTCATCATAAAATGAGCGGAGAATGTGTGACGCAGGACGTGTACGGCTTGTCCACGGGGTAAGTCTGTGTAGTGATGTGATGGACGTC
>NZ_JBEBMB010000117.1:0-4187 GCF_040081915.1 Xenorhabdus sp. SGI240 | reverse complement strand
GTCCCAGCTCAGTGGCGGCCATGCGGGAGTAACTGTTACGTGAACGGCCGCTCATCAGATCAACGCCATCCGCGAACAACACCCCGCTTTGCCTGTCCAGCACCTGCGCATTGAGTTTCATCGCAGCGGAACCTGCCTTTACTGATCCCATGCCGCGCAGACACCATTGCAGTGTGCCGACTGACACGAGCAGCTCGCCATGCTCACCCGACTCACAGACCACATTCGGCGTCACGCGGGGCGCCGGTTCGGCGGCGAAAGGGGAAGCGGGTTCGGGTGCTGTGTCTGGCTCAGGTGTCTGGCGCTCTAGAGCCACCATATCCGCCGCCTCCTGCATCGGTACAGCACTCTCAATCAGCAGAGCAAAGGCGGTTTCGGGTTCCGCCATCTGACACAGATATTCATTGGCATCCCTGCCCGGCGGGAACACCACGCGCAGCGGTGTGATCCCTTTGGCAACCAGCGCTGACGCCAGTTTCACCGCGGCATCATTGCCTGCGGTATCATTATCAAAGGCGATCAGCACCTGCTTAATGCCGTAGTGTTCGAACGCTTGCCAGTGATCTGCCGTGACGCCGTTCACACCATAGGCGGCGGTGACATTTCGTTGCCCCGTGACCCAGAACGACATCGCATCAATGAGTGATTCACACAGGATAAGCGTTTTGGACGCACCCAGCGCCGCTTCATTCCAGACGCCGTGATGTGCCCCCGGCAGGTACAGATGACGGATAACCGACGCCCGCAGATCATCACTGATCATGCGCCCGTACAGTTCGTGGATTTGCCCCTGTGTTCCCCTCACCGGCACAACCAGCGAACCGCGCAGATGCTCCCGCCCGTTCTCCCGCAGCACACCGACTGCTTGCAGACGGCGGCGGATCTCTGCTCCGGCCTTGTATTTACTGGGCGGCAGGCGGTAAGCGAGGGTTCGGTTGGCAAAACCCAGCTTAAAATGACTGACCAGCTCAGGATGATTGAGCCGCCGTCTGGACAGATACGCCTGGGCTTCTGTCGCATTCAGCAGCGTATGGTGATAAAACTCAACCACCCGTGACAGCAACCCCTGTTGGCCGATGGCATCACTGGCCAGCTCTTCCGGCTGTACCAGCGGCTCAACCGCCGGATTGTGCCCCAGCACGGCCTTTAAGCGTTCGGCGGCATGACGCAGGCTTAAATTCTCCGTTTTCATTACCCAGTCGATCACCGATCCGCCCGCATCACAGCCAAAGCAGTGATAGAGATTCTTCGACGGTGTGATCACCATCGAGGGCGTTTTCTCCTCATGGAACGGGCACAACACCGTCATATCTTTGCCGCGCTTAAACAACTGCCGCCCTTGTTGCTCAATGATAGCAACTAAGGAGACAGCGGTTTTCAGGTGCTGTAATTCTGCGTTGGGAATGCGAGCCATATCTTAATCCTTTAAAACTGCGTCAAGATTCATATTGATGATATATATAGTCCCTGATATGATACTATCCGTCAAGCGATAAAAAAGGGAGGCTTATAGTGATGTCAGTTACAGCAACTTTGGAATTTCCTATGAGCTTTTCTGATAAATTAGCGGCTTCTCGTAAAGAGCTTGGTTTCACGCAACAGCAGATGGCGGACAAGATTGGTATGCACGTTTCACAGTACAAGCGCTATGAGGCGGGCACTTCTCAGCCCACGATTGATGTATTCAGACGGATTGCATTAGCGTTGAATGTCAGTGCGGATATGCTTCTTTTCGAACCGGATGAACGTGGCCCTGATGATCGCCTTAAACTCCAGTTTGAAGCACTTTCGCAGCTAGACGAGAAAGAGCGGGAGGCTGTTGAGACAGTGATTAACAGCATTTTACATATGCACGATGCTAAACGCTGGACAGTGAAGAGCAACTAAAGAAGAGACAGAGCTAACGCGGTATTGGGATGCTGAGAACATCCCGACACCGCTAACCACAACCAACTATCTAGGAGTTGAACATGGCTAAGGCGCATTCTAGGCAAAACCGTGCAGTAAATAAAGCGACAAAAACAGAACGTTATTACACCGTGGGATACGTGCCGCAAAATGACAAGGCCAAAGCCCCGCCCGCAATCCATCTTAAAGGCCAGTGGCTTAAGGCGGCCGGGTTTGATAAGGGCTGCACACTCACGGTTAAGATTATGGATGGCTGTCTGGTGTTGATCCCTGACAGTGACGACACCCGCAACATCAAGCAACAGTACCAGCGCCAGCAAGATCAGCTCAGTGAAATTAAGCTGAGAATGCGGGAACTGCTTGGCGACTACAACAGCAACTAAGGGCAGGGACTGAGCCGCTCTAAAATAAGAATAAGGCCGGAAGATCACGGGGATCTTTCCGGCTTTAAATTAAATCACTCTTTTAGTTATTTCTAAATAGTGATTATAGGTTTCTTTGCTAAGATATTTCCTAGCTAAGTTATAACTATAATCACTCCCCATTATTGCTTCAAAGATGGACGTATTTAATATATCTTTTACTTCATCATCTTGATTGAAAAATAAATCATCGACAAATTCAAATATATTATTTATTTCTTTTATCAATAGTTTATCATCGTTGTAAATAAGTTCGACATCGGAATAGAAATAGTTTCTTGGTTCTACTTTACCAGAACCATATAGATTTATTAGATCAGCAAAGAATGAGCCAAATCCGCCAAATACTAGATATATACCATCATCTCCATCATATGTTTCTCGAAACAATGGAAAAGACTTATTTAATTTATCAATTAATTCATCATTAGTCATAGATGCCCCAAAGCATTTCTTAAATCACTTATCATATAGCTTGCTAAGCTTCGGTCAGATGAGCTTAGAGTCTCATTTCTGTATTTTCCGTCACCACTGGTTAAATTTTTCAATGCTTTTAAATAATCCTTACCTTTATTTATATGGTCTGAACCGCCTACTAACTCTCCCGTATTCTTTGTATGTAGAATTGATGCGGCAGTGCCTCCATCAGGAATATTTGCACCTGGTCGATATAGCTCTGAGAAAATACTTTTTAGCTTAGGATTTTCTATTGAATCTATGATCTTCTGCCTTTGCTCCGCTGAAATGGCATGATTATTTTTTCTGGCATTCTTTAATATATCGACAGGACAACTCGCTAACCCGAACGGGTCTACCCATTTCGCCGGATTATGCACATACCCATACGGATTCATGCCCCCCATTAACCCAATCGGGTCTTAGGAGCGATTCCGGTGCGGTCGTACTTTTTTTACGTGATTTTTTCTTTGAATATCAGCTTATTAAAGAACCGTTTTTACCCGTTTAGCCCACATCCACGAACTTAAAACGCCGATACGCACTTTTGCGCTGTTTTGCCATGTTGCCCCGGTGCGCTTTTGCCGGGCTACCGCCGCAAGCCGTTGTGCAGTATAGCGCCCCTTTTTCTGATTGATGGGGTAATCAACCTGATTTTGTGCGGTTTTTCACTTTCGGCAACGGGCGAACGCGGCCCAACTTGTTTGGGCGGCGGGCGCACGTTCTGCGGGGGCGGGTGGCAAAGAACCCGCAAGCGGCGCATTACGACGCTCTCAGGCACGGAAGCCAAAGATTGTGCTCGGTTTTGTTGATGGCACTTTACTCAAGGGAAGCCCCCCGCGGGGGCTGCACGGGGCGGAGATGGCGAGCACGGTAACGAGCGAGGAGAGAAGCGACTGCGAGCCGGGCGCAGCCAGTGCAGCGGGGTCGGGGCGGGGGAGGTCAATGAGCGGAGGCCGCAGGCCGACCTGCCTACCGGGAAGTTTGCCGGAACAACGCAAGGCAGCTAAAGAAGACGTGATTTTGCCGGAACGGGGCACAGTGCTCAGGGTCGGCGCGGGTCTTTGGCCGGGACTGGCTCAGAAGCTGACAGCAGAAGGCGCAGCCTTGTGCGGTGCACCTTGCGATGCCGATAAGCGGGGGCGCAAGACATAATGTGTATTATACGCTGCGAACCGCTCAACGATGCCGCTGGCTGGCTGCGTTGCCGCCCGGTGAGTGGCGTATAATTCCCCAACATTATGTTGAGTGGGCTTTGGACGGCCTGCACTGACTGAACGGGGGCGGCATTGTTCAGGCCGACCATGGCCCACGTACCCCCGCAGACACCGAGGCCGACGGGCAGTCCGGCTACGGTCTGCCCCCGCGCCGATCCCAGCAAACTTAACGGGGACGCTCAGG
>NZ_JBEBMB010000116.1:0-5633 GCF_040081915.1 Xenorhabdus sp. SGI240 | reverse complement strand
GGCGTGTATATGTTTAGGCATCGTTATTCTCCAGTGACATAGCTCCGTCCTCTGGATAATCAGTACAATAAATTCCTAATTGCTCTATATAAATCCCACCGTCAACCTGAATTGCTAAATTATCGCCGATAGTAAATTCCTGCTCTAATTCCTCGTTAGTTATTTCACCATGAGGAATTCCAGCAAATTTACATACTGCTAATATTTGTTTACCTGTAAGTGTTATTCTATTCATCATTATTCTCCTTTCGGTGGTTTAATTATTTAAATATTTCTCAATTCTCTTACAACTCTGATTATTTCTGCGTAAGTGACATATTTGAATATCTCAGGACGACCATGTTGAATATATTCATCTACAGACATCCGACGCCATTCAGGATGAGGCCTATTCCCGCACAGAATAAATTTAGCATCGTCAACATCTTTTTTGAATACATCTATATTGATAGATTCTGCCAGTCCAATACCGTAGAACATTGTTGCAATTATGCGGATCGTGGTCTCGCCTTTATGAATAATATGAATTACCTGCATAACAATATCCTCAGTTATTAGCATTCAACTCACCACAGCCCACTCGGAAATGAGCTGGAGTTAGTTTATTTGATGAAACAAACTTTGACGTAGCACATTGGATATGATGTTAAATTATTTTCAATAACGCATCTTTCCGCTTCCTCCATCGAGTCGAACACATCGGCGAACTTGATATTCTCTGTCGGTACACCTTTGTAATACTCCAATTTTCCAGCTAACACATGAAATAATTTTTTCATATTTATACCCTCAGAATTAATATTGTTTATTTGATGATCAAACCCCTAGCACTTGCTTTATACGGGTCGGCGATTCTTTATGCGTTTTCAAAACCGTGTCACAAAAATCGCATTGTGCGATGTAATATTCGCGCATGTATTTATTCATCAATTCAGGATCATGAGCCACTTCACGTGGATTGATGCTACGTTCGGTCAAATACAAAATGAACTCGTTGATTTTGTTTTCCATATTCACCCCCTAGCCATAACCCACCAGACTCCAGTCTACGGCGGGGAAGTCTATCGTTAATTTATGATGTACCTGCCTATTTAACCACCTCAGGCGGCAGTGGTTTCTTGCATTCCACAACGCAAAGAAAGTGTCTGTTATTTAGTCACTCGGTGCATCTACCCATGTAGTAAAAGAATCATACTTATCAATGAAAAAAGTAGTATCAATAAGGTAGTTTGGATAGGCCGCTTGTAGTGATTTTACATCATCTAGATGGATAAAGACGCCAAGATGATCTTCAACGTCTTCTATTTCTGAATATAATTTCAAAGCCTTTTCTTTTTCTTTTGATGTAAAGAGTTTGTAGAAAACATTTCTTTCTTTTTCGTTTATAGCAAGAACAACATATTTGTTTCCTTTGGATAATTTAACCTTATCTCCTGAAAACATACTCTTAAATGAAAGGAGTTTACTTCTTGCCGTTAACTCCCTATTAAGTTCAATTAATTTTTCTCTATATGCTGATTTTTGCTCAATTGTTAATGTAATAAAACCATCTTCATCAGCAAAAAAATCACTCATTATATTAAAATATTCAATCCATTTCGGATCTGAATTAGCGGGATTTGTCTTTAAGGTTTTTCCTTCACATAAATCAACAACCTCTACAGTTGTAGCCCATAAATGCTGTAGTTTTGTTCTTAATTGAACCTCTATCAAAAAACCTTTCCAGTCATGAAATGCTTTCTTACCGTAACACTGATATATTCTGTGTATTCCCCGGTAACCCGTATTGCGTTTTTCTACTGTGTAATCCTTAAAGTTTTTAAGTACATGAACGGTTCTGCTGATTTCTAAAGATCTATTAAGTGCCAATAATTCCCTTTTGTTTTTGACTATAACTCTGCACCCGCCAATATCTTGCATTCTAACTATAGATATTGAATTATTATTTTTCCCATCGAGCGTTTTCCTTTGTAGTTTATCAATTATTGTTGGCAGTCTTTTTAATCTGCGTGCAATAATAGCCTTTGGCGCTATTTTTTTAGCACGTTTCCATATTAGATTTTTTATAATAGTTAAGGGGTATAAATGAGCCGCCCGATAATTTCTTATCATCTCTATAGCTTCAATTATATTTTCATCCTTTCTTATATTTTCCCCAGCCTTCTTTATTTGACTTTTAGTGTACAGCAACTTGATTTTTCCTTTTTCGTACTGCGAACTAGCCATCGTAGGGATACCTTATGTTATTTAGATAAACCCTCAATATAATCCGTCAATTAGCATGGCTCAATTCTATGATTGATAAGGTGCGCTACTGATCACCCCCTAGCCGTAACCCCGCCCGACTCCGATCTACGGCGGGGCTTGGTTTTGGTTGAATACAGGGCTACGTCACTCATGCAGCAAGATCCGCTGTTGTCAGTGCTCACATGCGTCTTAAGTCCTACGATAAGACGAGCGTACAATTCATTTTCATCAACGTTTCTGACGACTGAATCTATAATTTTTTCCACCGAGCGGGATTGAAATTTTGACTCCAGCTCCTGACTTTTCTTTGCCAAGAATTTAGCCCGGCGCTCAAAACGACGAGCGGTATAAGCTGTCTGAGTTTTTACTTTAACCGGGGTTTTTTTATCGCCATTTTTCTTAATAGAAAGTATAGAGCGATCTGTATTAGCCATATTCGCCTCCATAAGTAAGTTTTGGTGGTGTAGTTATTCACCTTATTTTCACTACACCCCAAAACCTACTCAGTGGGGTTGATTCAAGAATGCCTGAATCTTTCCAGATTTTTAAAAGAGCGGTACTCCTGAAACTTGGTATTACTGATTATCGAATCATCCAGTCATTCATATGCCACTGGCGGCTACTTCGTGGGCGTCCTGCCTGTTCGATGATTAGAATATACAAGTATAGCTTTATAAAAACAAGTAATACTTGTCTTAATAGGTAAAGAAAATGCCAAAATTCTTTATATTCTCTTGTTTTTAAAGCAGATTAATTTTTATTAATTGTTGTAAATGTGAGCAAGGTGGCGTTTGAATGGGAAGTTTTGGGAATAAAATGGAAAGCCACCATAATGGTGGCTATTATGATTATTGAGTTTTCTTTCTAAAATTATCGTTATTTTTTACGAATTCAAACGCATCAAGGATGATGCCTGTAATCCTCAAAATATCTTCTGGGGCTTCTATAAATATTCGTGAATTGTTGGCTGATAGCCCAGCTCTATTGACTTCATTCAACAGTATATCAGTGAGTTCAATTGGGATCTGGATATAGGATTTGTTCTTCTTATCAAAGTATCTCACTAACCATCTGTTTGATTTTCCTTGATAAAGAACACCAAAATAAGATTCTGTATCCTTGTATTGCAAATCACCGTCGTCTCCGACGATTGACTTCACTCTTTCAAATAAAGTTAGCTCATTTTTAGTAGTGATGATGTTGGGATTGTCTGGATCGACAATGTTTTCAAACTCTTTCGAGCTTTCTTGATGTACTATTTCCTCTTGAGTTCCATCAATTGGGGTGAATTTATTCGAAAGACCGGAAACTACCATTGCACTAACAGACTTTTCGACAGCCTGCTTCACTAACGGTGTGATTGATTCAATGAAGCGTTGATTTAATTGGCGCTCAACATTAGAGCGACTGGCAACATATCGTACAAATTCACTATCAATATCCCTCAAACTAGCACTGATAGTTTTAGTAAATGCGGATAGATAAACGCTTTCTTCTGCTAGCGTCCTTAGCGCCTCTGGTTTGAATTTATCGTGTCTAAAGCGGAAAAGTTGGCTAGCGTCCGCATCACTAACCTCATCCATTTTAATACGCAAAAACGGCGCAGGATCCATGACGTTTTTTTGTTTTAAATCAGTAAAGAAGCGCCATTCCAGTCCATTTGTAATGGCCGATATGGTGACTTCTGGAGTCGAGTTAAAGTATCTGGACAATTGAGGGCAATGGTTATCCAGCTTCTCGCTGTATCCTTTTGCCTCGATAAACATCACGGGAACCCCTTGGCAGAATAAAGCATAATCAACGCGCTCATTTGCCTTAACACCAGGGAAATCGGCTCCATATTCTGCTTTAACCTTTTGCGGATCATACGGGCTAAATCCAAGAATATCCAAAAAAGGCAGTATTAGTGCCTGCTTAGTTGTTTCTTCTGTGGTGCAGTGTTGACCTACGTTATTAACGTGATCAACATGATGTTTTAATTTTATCTTGAAATTGTCCATTCCATATCCTTAATAATCTAAAACGGAATACCAGAACATTCTCCCAATAATGATTACTTTATCTTCACCTGCGATTTCATCTTCGTATTCATCACGGTTATAACTTCTGATAAGTATTTTTCCACTCGGACGCCTGTAAAGGCACTTAAGGCGTTTTAACCCATCTTGCTCAATTACATACACTTTTCCATCAATAATGGTTTTGTTTGTCGTATCTATGGCTACAGTTGCACCATGCGGTATAATTGGCCCCATGCTATCCCCCTTTGCAGGGAAACAAATAATCGTGGAACCATCACTTGGCGCACCAACTCTTCTCAATGCTGCTTTAGAAAACCTCAATTTAAAGCCGCTATAATCTGTGCCAATGCGAGTTCTATCACCGAACACAGACTCAATATCTTTCAAAAACGGTACTTCTATTTCGTCACCATCTAATGACGTATTACTGTCCCATGTCGCAATGGTTGTCCATTCGTTCTCTGGTGGAATTTGGCTCACATCTTTTTTAGGAGTTTCACCAAACAAAAGCCAATTAACATCAACATCAAGGATAGATGCCAATGCGGTTAGCCTTGATTTCCTTGGCTCTGTGCTTGACTCCCATTGCTGTACAGATTGTGGAGTAACGCCAAGCATCTCTGCCAGTTCAGCCTGAGTTATTTTTTTTGCAAGTCTCGCCTGCTTGATTCTTTCGTGCATCGTTTTCATACCTCAAATATACAAGCGAGGCTTTTATTTTCAAAGCAAGTAAAACTTTACTTTTTAAAGTATCTCTTGTATTTTGTTTTATAACTATTCGTGAAGAAGGAAAATTCATATGAGTGTACTGGAAGCGACGATTAGAAAAGCTGGAGGTGTTCCGGCACTAGCCAGAATACTAAACGTCAGGGATCAAGCCATTCGGCAATGGATTAAAAAAGGGTATATACCTCCTGCAAGATACGCGCAAATTCATGAGCAGCTTGGTATCCCTTTGACTGAATTAATTAAAAACAAGTAATACCCTCGCTCTTTAACAAGTCCCGAATTCTCAGATTCTGGACGCCCCGGAACGCTCTAGGCACTCTTGGAGCAACCAATCCTCTTTAAGCGGATTGGCTAAACTGACCCGAAATAATCAGGGCAGTTTTTTTCCCACCTATGATCATCATCTATCTCAGAATAGTTGATATACCTGTATTTTTATTAAACGAAACTAAACATTAGGAATGTTACGTATGGAACACGTAAACGCCCGTATTGGTTGAATTAGCAGGAATTAGATTGGAAATGATGAATATTACTGAAAGGCGCCTCACTAGCAGCCACTGGTGAGGCTAATTGTTCTAGTTGAATCATTTGGAATGAATTCAATAAGCGAGGTAATTATACATGAAAAATAAA
>NZ_JBEBMB010000115.1:0-1817 GCF_040081915.1 Xenorhabdus sp. SGI240 | reverse complement strand
TAAGGGGTTAATCAAAAATCAGCAGTTATCGGGTGCAAAATTCTATCGGGCGAAAGTTTTAGGTAACTACGGTTATTGTGAGTCAGATCCTCAATATGAAGCGGTCGAAGTACTGTGCCAGAAATGCAACGGGAAAGGCATTCTGTCAAATCGTTGTCGCTGCAAGGGGCGTGGCTTGGTGCTTAATGAGGAACAGACAGCATTGCAGGGTACACCCGTTCATAAAATTTGCCCGCGATGTTCGGGACGGGGATACAGCAAAGTGCCTTCGTCGGTGGCTTATACCGCAGTTAAGGCACTGGTTCCAGCATTAACTCAATCGTCATGGTCTCGCAACTGGAAGCCATTTTATCAAAAGCTGGTGGAGAAGTGTTACGCGGAGGAAGAACGGGCGGAAGAGGTATTTAATGAAGTGACGAAATAAACTGTTTATGTCATCGACAATATTTGCATTTTGCATAAAGTTGACGTAGTATCTTCAAATAGTGGGAACTTGTAACTATACTCACTACGAATTTTCAGACCTCGCACTCGCGGGGTTTTTTTATACCTGAAATAAACATAAGACTTGCTGTTGCTATCGGTCAGAGTTACATGTGTGTTTATGCACAATAACTGACCAAAGGTTTAAATTATCATGCTAAAACATGACGATATGACAACAGCAGCCGCCTGCGTTTTAGAAACCGTGCCCTTGTATGACTGGGCGTCTGTTTCCGATATTTCCACCCTGACGGGGCTATCCACGCCACGTTGCCAATTAATGTTAACTCAATTTTGTCTGGCTGGCCTGATGGAAAGCCGGGACGACGACACGTTTTTCAAACGTTGCCCCTGATGGGGTAATGCCTTAAGCGGTGAAATGAACGGCGGGTGGATTCGTAGCACTCGCCTTTCCTGTCGCTTTCCGGAGAGCCAGTCAGCGTCGATTTCGGGAAGGATATTGTGAATTTAAGTGGTATCACATTAATTAACGACGACTCGCTAAATTTTATCAAAACGTTACCGGACAATTACATCGACCTAATAGCCACTGACCCGCCGTACTTTCGCGTGAAAGACTGTAGCTGGGATAATCAGTGGTCAGATGCCACGGCTTACCTTGCGTGGCTGGATGAACTGCTGGCCGAGTTCTGGCGGGTACTGAAACCGAACGGCAGCCTGTATATGTTTTGCGGTTCCCGTCTGGCCTCTGATACGGAATTGCTGGTACGGGAACGGTTTAACGTGTTGAACCATATTATCTGGGCGAAACCGTCTGGCCCGTGGCGCAGACAGAACAAAGAAAGCCTGCGGATGTATTTTCCGGCCACCGAACGCATTATTTTTGCTGAACATTATCAGGGACCCTATCACCCGAAAGGCGATGGTTATTTCCGCCAATGCCGGGAACTGAAACAATCGGTATTTAAACCGCTGATAGATTACTTCCGTGATGCCCGAAAAGTGTTAGGCATCACGGCGAAAGAGATTCACGCAGCAACTGGTAAGCAGATGGCCAATCACTGGTTTAATGACAGCCAGTGGCAGTTACCCAGTGAAACTGACTATCAAAAGTTACAGGCACTGTTTGACCGTATCGCCAACGAAAAACACCAGCGCGGCGAACTGAATAAGCCGTATTCTAATTTGGTGGAATCATACCTGTTTCTATCACGCCAGTATGATGAATTACGGCAGGAATACGGCTTAATGCGCCGTTCGTTCACGGTCACAGCCGCCGTGCCTTATACCGATGTCTGGCAGTTTGCGCCGGTACAATATTATCCAGGCAAACACCCGTGCGAAAAACCGGCTGACCTGATGGCACATATTAT
>NZ_JBEBMB010000114.1:0-4873 GCF_040081915.1 Xenorhabdus sp. SGI240 | reverse complement strand
GATGGCAGAGAAAAGAGCGGGAGCCAACAATGACGAGAGGCATTCGTAATAACAACCCGGGCAATATCGACTACATCCCGGCGAATAAGTGGCAAGGTCAAATTGGAATCGAAACAGGTGTAAAAAATTCTCGGTTCTGTCTGTTTGAATCACCGGAATATGGTATCCGGGCACTCATGAAGTTGCTGACCAATTACCACAAAGGCGGGCATAATAGCGTATCCAAGATGATTAATCGCTATGCTCCAAATAGCGAGAATAACACCTCAGCCTAATCAAGGGTGTTGCTAATGCACTGAATGTAGACCCGAATCAGGTTCTGGACATCAATAAACCCACATTGATTGCGCTGGCTAAGTCCATCATCCGGCACGAGAACGGCAAGCAGCCTTATTCAGATTCCGTGTTTGAAAAAGCGTGGTCACTGTTATGAGCAATTACTATCAATTAGTCCGGTGTGAAAACTGCCACAAGATACACACTGATGCTCCGTTTGGGGCTGGTTTTGAGAATAGATTTAATCATCGTAGATTTTGTAAGCATTGTGGCAGTGAAAAGGGTTTCTACGATTCCATAGAAAAGTGGATTTCTACATCAAAATGGTGGAACCCTCGATCGTGGGGTTATGGGTATTGGGTGAAGAAAAATGAAACTCAATAGCCAGCACTTCACCCTCGGTGCTTTTGCTGTCGTCGCTGGCCTGTTCTGGTTCTATTACAGTGAGTATCAGGACAAGGCCAAGGAATACCGTAGATTAAAGCTGCAGTATGACGAGCAGGTCGCCATCAACACCGACCAGCAAGAGCGCATCCAGCAACTCCACGAACTAGATACCCGACACACTCAGGAACTCGCCAATGCCAAGACTGAAATCGACATTCTTCGGGCTGATGTTGCCGCTGGTCGTCGCAAGCTGCGCATCAAAGCCACCTGTCCCGTGTCTGAAACCACTTCCTCCGGCAGCGTGGACGCTACAACCACCGTCGAACTCACTGGAGAAACTGGATCAACTGTTCTCGATATCCGAGCAGGCATCATCAACGACCGGGCAAAATTAAGATATTTGCAGGATTATGTCGGGACTGAGTGTAGGAGAATACAATAATGACAGACGAACTCAAACCGTGCCCGTTTTGTGGTGGTGAATCCGATGTCTCTGAGGAATTTGGCGGTAAATATTATGTCTACTGTGGTGATTGTTCAGTTGAACAGACCGAACCCTCCGAAACTGAGGAGGAGGCAATAGCAGCATGGAATCAGAGAGAACACCCCGTCACCTCAGAGCAAATGATTCTGGGGTGGTGAGAGTAAATACCGTGTCATTACGAGAGGACGGCGGGAATGCTACCGTCCTTGCTTGATTTATTGGTCTGTTCAAATTGGTTAATTTGGCGGGGTTACCGGAACAGGAGGAACTACATCGCACCATGGAAACACAGGGATTAACTCGCAAATAGGATCTAAAGGATCCCCCAAGGAAGCACTGGAAATATTGGCGTAAGTTTGCAGTGGTAGAATAGCCGAACCCGCCAACAGGCAAAGAAGAAGATATTTTTTCATTTTATTCACCCTATATTTTGCTGACTACAACAAAGACTAATAAATCCAGTAAACCCATTTCCACACAATAACAAGCGAATAATACTTAACAATTAGTTACTCTCTGAAACTAAATGAAATATTTCTGTGTCCATTCCCTGAGTGGCTACAGGAATAACCCATGCTGCCACCCCGTTCCTACCGCGTACCCAGCGCACACGGGCTGGTGGCATTTTTATTTCCAACTGTAGACATACCTCCATGGTTGATTTATGTACTGGACAAAAGAAATAAATTCATTGCTTTTCAATGTGTTATTTGGACACAAGGGGCTGGGCAAAACGGCTTAAGCATCTGTTTTTACGTCACTGTTTTGTGCGCACCTCTATCGGGAGTATCGATATCGATACTCCTTTGCGTCGGGTTATCGCCGTCTGTTTGTATTAGCTATGACATGCTTCCTTGCCATCGAGCGTACAGACAGAATCAAAAATAACCCATGCCCCCGAAGAAGACGGGTCATTATCAGCAACATCCGCTGTAGGCAGGCGAAGGGGTGTGACAGCCGGAGAGACGGCCTGCATTGCCATCATAATTCACCGAGTTGTGATCGCCATGTAGTCGAAGAGCCAAAGTCCGATGATGAGATATTGGACGATAAGTTACTTGCTGAATGTTTTTTCAGCATTTTATATAACCACAGTACAAAAACTGTCGGGGTTATATCAACCAGACCAGTTAATTATTCTGATTTATGGAGAGCAAACATGTCACAAGGTACAGCAACATCCACATTCACTGTCGGTATCCAATACGACACTGAAACATTAAGCCAGCTTGAATCACAGCTAGAACGCATTGCTGAACTGTTGGATCGCATTGATGGACAAGCCCGTGACGGGTTTATCGAAAAGCGCGTTAATGCCATGCTGAGTGGTGTTAAGGGGTTAAGTCAGGATGCCAAGACCTATCCCGCAGGTATGACGCTGGCAGTAGATGAAGGAATCAAGGCTGGGGTTACTGCTGATAGCTTCAAGGTATGTGGTTCAGAAGGGAAAGTAAGAGTAGCTGTTACTCCATTGGAACTGGCAGTAGATATAAACGCCAATGCCATAATCAATGAAATAGAGAAAGCATATAGAGGGACTGCTAAGCAAGCACGCCTGAGTTCGGCCGTCATTAACTCAGCGAAAATACCCAGCATCCCTGATGACGATCACATTCGCCATATAGCCCTTAAAGAGATACTACTGTTTGTCAATCGAGAGCAAACTAGGAAAGGCGGGCTGTTTTCAAGATAAGGAAAAGAAAATGGCTAAACCAGATTGGGAGGCCATCGAATCGGCTTACCGGGCTGGTTCGCTGTCAATTCGTGAAATAGCATCTAAACACGGTGTTAGTGACACAGCAATAAGGAAAAGAGCCAGTTCTAATGGTTGGCAAAGAGACCTTGCTGATAAGGTAAAAAAAGTGACAAGAACTAAGTTGGTTCGCAGTGAGGTTCGCAGTGAGGTTCGCAAGGCTGGTTCGCAGTCAGAAGTGCGAACTGATGAAGAAATAATAGAGCAGGCAGCCAGTGAAGCGGCGGAAGTTGTTCTTGGGCATCGCGTCGATTTGGCTAGATGGCGGGGTATCGCAAACAAGCTGGGTAATTTTCTTGAAGATGTCGAGTTTACCGAAGAAAACCACACTTCATTGTCACGTTCATTGGTCGCTGGCGTTGATGCTCAGATTAAAGTTATTAAGGCTGAACGTGAAGCATACAACATTGATAGCGGCAATAAGAGTACATCAACTGACTCCATATCTGATCTGATGGACGAACTCTCTAAGGGATAACATGAAGCCGGAACATTTAGCGTTACTGCGCGATAAACTCTGGCGACTCAACAACCTCTACTGGATAACCAACAAAGAAGGCCGCCCTGTCCGGTTCAAAATGACGCCAGAGCAGTTGGAGTATTTCGAAGGAATTCACACTCGCAATATCATTCTTAAAGCCCGCCAGTTGGGATTTACTACGGAAGTTTGCATTATCCAGCTTGACGCCGCCTTGTTCGAATCCGCCAAGTGTGCCCTGATTGCTCATACACTCAATGACGCAAAGCGACTGTTTCGGGAAAAGGTCAAGTACGCCTATGACAGATTGCCGGACGAGATTAAGGCCGCCAACCCTGCCAGTAATGATGCGGCGGGTGAGCTGGTGTTTCGGAAAGGTGGCTCGCTGTATGTCTCGACTTCATTCCGTGGTGGCACATTGCGTTACCTGCATGTTTCTGAGTTCGGGAAGATATGCGCCAAGTTCCCCGATAAAGCCAGAGAGATAGTCACCGGTGCATTTGAGGCGGTATCAACCGACTGTTTCACAACGATAGAAAGCACCGCAGAAGGACGGGCCGGTTATTTCTTTGACTACTGCCAGACAGCCGAGAAAGCACAGATACAAGGCAAGCAGTTATCCAATCTTGACTGGAAATTCTTTTTCTTCTCTTGGTGGAAGAACCCACTCTATGCGATTGATCCGGTAGAGCCAATACCACAACGACTGGTTGATTACTTCGCAGAGCTGAGAGCAAAACACGGTATCAATCTTACAGAACGCCAGCAGGCTTGGTATTTCGCCAAAGAGAAAACGCTGGGCGACGATATGAAGCGGGAATACCCTTCTATCCCGGCCGAGGCATTCCAGCAATCTGTCGAAGGGGCCTATTATTCTAAGCAGTTCCGCTGGCTGTATGAGAATAAACGCATTGGCAAGTTGCCGGACAACTCACACCTGCCTGTTCATACGTTCTGGGATATCGGAGTCGGTGACTCTACGGCTATTTGGTTCGTGCGTGAGGTGGGGGATGAGTTTCATGTCATCGACTATTACGAGAACTCAGGTGAAGGACTACGGCACTACATGAAGATGCTAAAAGATAAGGGTTATACCTACGGTGAACATTGGGGGCCGCATGATATCGATAACCGTGAATTTGGGGCTGACGCGAAATCACGCCGAGAGTTGGCGCGAGAAGGTTATGAAATCGACGGTCAAAAATATTCGATGATATTCAAAGTAGTACCAAAGGTTGGGGTTGATACTGGTATCGAATCCGTGCGTGAGATCCTGCCTCGCTGTGTATTTGATGAAGAGAAATGCGGTGAGGGCATATCCCATCTGGAAAGCTATCGCAAAGAGTGGGACGACAAGCGTGGCTGTTGGAAAGATAAGCCGCTGCATGACTACACGTCCCATGATGCAGATGGGTTCAGGTATTTTGCGGTGAGCAGACGAAACACCAAACGCCTCACTAAAACAATTAATTTTAACTGGAACTAACATGAATAC
>NZ_JBEBMB010000113.1:0-8641 GCF_040081915.1 Xenorhabdus sp. SGI240 | reverse complement strand
CATGGCAGTTTCTACGGTTATCATTAACAGGATGCTGATTATAAATCACAAACAGCTATCAATCCTATTTCTATGTACCGAATGCACTCAGTTAATCCCGTTGGTCAATTTAGACCCGTTTGCCCTGGATTCGGGTCTACATTCAGTGCATTAGCAACATCCTTGATAGGTGTTATTCTCGCTATTTGGAGCATAGCGATTAATCATCTTGGATACGCTATTGTGTCCACCTTTGTGGTAATTGGTCAGCAGATTCATGAGTGCCCGAATACCCTGCTCCGCCGTCCCGAAACGACAGAAGCGCTTCTCTATCTTCGGATCGTGTGGCAACCCGGCCTATCCTGTTACACAGATGCCAGAACAAAAAAATCTACTGGCGCTATCAGGGCAAGAGCGTGAATGTTCACTTCTTGCCCAATGCCTTAAACCCTGCAACTAATACCTTATCCAAATAGTTAATATCCATGCTCGAAAACCGTTGTTTTCGGCGAATACTGGCTTTTTTGGTTGTCTCTGCCCGCAACATATTGACACTGATGTGACGCATACATCCCAATATTTCAGCCGATTCTCCCCGGTGGATAAGGCAAGCATCTTCTCCTATCGTGACATCAAGAACCCAATGTAATCGGGTTTCGATCCCCCAGTGTCCCCTGACAGCGGCGGCAAATTTGTCGGTGCTCAGTTCCGCTGAACTGATGTAATAACGATAATCAAGCGATTCTTTTCCTTTATTATCAATTCGATATCCAATTTCCACGCCCACAGTTTTTAAGTTTTTCCATTCTGGAAATTGTTGAGACAGCGCTTGGGCGGGTAACACATGATATTCACGGGCTTCTATACGACCATGTCCTTGTTCTATCGTGATATTTTCGGTATGACTCACGGCAGAAACTTGGGCTGACAACGCCTTCTTAACCGCGCGATACAACGTCTCCTGATCCCCTTTCACCGTCAGAAGATAGTCACCTTCCTGCTGCACAATTTGTTCCGCAATCTTCGTTTGGCATCCCATCGCATCAATTGTTATCAGGCAATCTGTGATATCCAGCAAGCGGAGTAATTTTGTGATGGCATTGATTTAAGTTGACTTTTTGTCTGTCTTCAGTTGTCTCATCACTACGCCGTTCTGGGTGGCAAACGCACTCACCATGTGGAGCATCGACTGCCGATTCTTGCCATCATAAGTTCCCCGCAACGTTTTTCCGTCAATGGCGATAATTTTCCCTTCTGAGCGTTCGTTAACCCATTGAACCCAATGAATAAAACAGTGCTGAAACTCAACGGGATTGAGCCGAGAAATCAGGCGAGCGATAGCATCATGTCCCGGTATTCCATTAGGAAAAAGGGTTTTTTCTTGATACCAGTCCAGGTACGTTTCGCCGAAATCTTCAATATCTTCCCATCCTTCTGCACCGGCGATGATGGCTGTAATCGACAAAAAAAGGACATCAAACAAAGGGTAACTGATCTTAGACGACTGGCGGGGGTCTGTTAATGTACTGAAATACTGAGAAAAAGCATCGATACTCATAAGAATACTTCCCGAAAAAAGAAGTATGAAATTATATTTTTTCTTATTCGTCAAACATGAAATTTTTTAACAAAAAGTTCACGCTCTCGCCCTGCTGGCGCTATAAACATCCTGTTACAGGAAAATTTCATGGTCTGGGGGATGATGAAGAGTCTGCGAGGGCTATTGCTATAGAAGCTAATTCCCGTTTAGCTGAGGTCAAGATGACTCAGCTAATAAAAGTAAAAGATGCAATTGGACGAAAGATAAAAAAAGGAATTTCAGTAACAAACTGGTTAGATGAGTATTTAAAAATTCAGCAAGAGCGATTAACCGCAGGTGAGATAAAGGTACGGTTAATCACCACAATCATTTCCAGCATCTGGCGAACAATATCAGTGACCCCAGAGAGTGGCGTTTCCAGCTTAACGATGTCCTCCATATCCTTATCAATCGCCAGAATGCCATCGTTTGAGCGAACGGAAGCCAAATAAGCCAGTCGTCCATCTAGTGCCCTGGTTGCATTTGGATTGGTTAAAATGTCTTCCATGTCAGTTTTCAGTGCCGTCAGAGAAAATTTCTCCAGCAACCGCGCAGCGGAGGTGCGGCTGTCCTGAAAGTGGATCACATAGTCATATAGTAGTTGCGCCTGTGGCATGCCCATAAAGTTGTATGAGGGTTTAAGTAGAATCGGTACTTCATTGCCACAAATGCGTATCAGGCGGGTGCTGTGAACTTCTTTACCCAGTATCCACCATGTATCAGGATTAAAATATCGGGAACTCAATGGATCGGTGCTTTCGTATCTACCCGGAAAGATATTGATAGGCTCCACCAGCACAAAACGTTTGAAATTTTTCAGCTCTGCCGATTTTTCTGAGATATCCAATGGCACCAGTAATTGATTATCTGTAGCGCCCGTATCAATGAATATCAGGCAGCCACCAAAATAACCGTTAAACTCACCTGCCTTATGGAAGATATCTTTCACCTTGAAATCGATCAGGGCATCTTCGATTTTCTTTTTGTCTTCGGTACTATCACCCTGACCACTCTCCACCGACTTAATTTCTATCCACTCCCGCGTCATATCATCGACCACGGTTTCAATGCACGCCCGAATTAATCCATTCTGTGTCAATGATGACAAGGCGGCATAGCCCATAAATGAGGGACCAAGGGCATACCCCTGACCGTGCTCCCACGCGTGCTGGATAAGAGTGTAGGCTCCGGCAGAACTTAATGAGGCGTCCATAGCCAAAGTTGCTTCTTTGGGCGCACCCAGCGTTTTTGCCGGTCCGTAAATATTTCTAACTTCGTCAGGCGTCGGGATGTACTGCCCCGACTCCAGCTTGTCCACTATAGATTGAGACAATGCAAATCCCCGCCGTGACCGCTCAGTCCGGCGTTTCTGTTTTTTTGCCATAGTGATTTTTACCGGCGAATAGTGCGTGAATGGCGCATGGCCTGATTAATGATGTTCGGGTTCATATTGATACTGCCTCTGCCTTTGATGTACCCATCCAGCCCATACCTCACAGCATCCCAGCAGTGGTTATTGGCATCCTCGATAACGGGCAACACTTCGCCCGTAATGCGATCTGTTTTGTAGGAATAGAGCCGGGCTTCTTTGGCTGTGTTTTTACAGCGCGGGTGAATGATGATTTGCTTAAAGCTGCGTAGATAGCTGATACCATCCGCAACGCTGCCCTGCCATTTACTGGCGGCTGAGATATTGAACCCTTGCCGCCTGAGATAGCTGATAGTTTCCGGTCTGGCAGAATCTGCCTTGATAGGCCATTTACGGGATTCAGGAACCTTGTCATAGAACGCGGGCATGTGGTCAAGTTCCACGCCCACGCCGTAAACCTCATAATCGATATACAAGCAGCCATCCAGGATAAATTGGCGGATCAGTGTGCTGGGGTCTTTGGCAAAACCGAAATCGCCACCAAATAGCAACCTGTCCGCTTTTTGCCACAGGTCATCAGGAAACTCCTTGATAACGTATTTATTCGCCAACACCTGCTTATCGGAGTTCTCTAGGTAAGTACCTTCCCAAATCCATGAGTAAGTAGCAGGATCTAACCTTGCCTGGTCACTTAACCTTTCCTCTTCCAGCACATCAGGGAACCATGGGTTATCATCGTAATTCATCTCAACAACGATTGAATTGTCAGGTGGGTTCTTTCTAAACCGTTTGTCCGTTGCGCTTCCTTCTCTTTCCGGGTTCCACGTTACCCATATTTCAGAGCCTTATTCACGAACGGTTGGCGTGAGCTTTGTCCATGCTGTTTCGGAAACTGATTCCGCTTCATCCACCCAGGCTATCAAAATTCTTGCCTTGGACTTAATACTGTCAAGGTTGTGTCTCAATCCGGCAAAGACATAGCTTACTGACTTACATTTTGTTCGAATGTATTTTTCGCCAATATCGTAGAAGTCAGCCAGCCACGGAACAGCGCGTATTGCTTGCTTCACTTCTTCCATTGATGACTCTTCAAGGGAGTTCATATATTCACGAGCGCAAAGTATCACACCAGATTGCCCGTTCTGAGCAACCATGTAACCGCGAATGGCGGTCATTAGCGCAAATGAACGTGTTTTAGCTGAACCACGTCCACCGTATGAGCCACGATAACGATAATCACCACTGAATACCGGAATGAGTTTAGGCGGGAGTTCAATCCTCGCTGTTGTCACGTTGTCCTCCGGGTACCAGTATTATCTTAGCGGGGGACATTGAGCCGTCAGTAGAACTCAAATCAACTTTTTTCGCTGATTCCCAACCAAGTAGTTCCGACAATTGCTTGATGGCAGATTTCGGATCATGGAGTTTTAATTTGATACCGTCTTTGCCAGTAGTCAGTTCTGAAATGGCACTGAGTGCTGCCGGGTTCTGCAACGCTGAATCTTTGAATTGCCATGTCGCCTGAAACACAGGTTTCCCCTCGTCGTCTTCGCCTATCTGACTGTTATGAAAGTCGGCGATATCGTGAATAGAAACACGCCCCATTGCAGAAAGACGCTCTAAGGCTTCCTGACGGCTCATCACCGCATCAGAAACGGCTTCTTGGTTCATGGCGTCGAGAAAGGTTTTAACGTTATCAAATGTTATCATTCGGCTGGCCTGAGTTCGGGCAGATTCCCCCTTTGCCTTCCCTCCCGCCTTACGATACGCATCGACTTGATTTAACCCTTTCAGGATACCCAGTGCGAATTTTTGCTGTAGTGGAGTTAAGGCATCAAAGAGAACCTTTTGCTCATCAGTGAACTGGATTTTCTTTTGTGCCATGTTTGATTCTCTGTAAGCCTAATTAGTTATTGTCATCATTTTAAATTGCATTACAATTCGTCAGTTTATGTAAACATAAAAGGTCGATTCATATGGATAAGTGGACATGTAATCAATGCGGTGAAAAAGAAATACCTCAAGACACAAAGGCTTGCACTGCGTGTGGAGAAAAATCATTTAATAAAATTGGGGGATGGCTTTATCTACCTGCTATTAGCCTAATAATTATGATAATTGCAGGTATACGTGACATTGCCACAAGCATCCCGCTAGTGTATACAGCGTATAAAGACTTGCCTGAAGATTGGCATATCTTTGGTGTATTTATATTCACACTTATATATATCGTATGTGTATTATCTTTATTGCTGATCATTGCTACCACGATATTCTTTTTTAAAAAATCAAAGAAGGCGCCACGCTTCTATATTTATATACTCATATTGAACATAATTATAGAAGGTGGATTTATGCTGCTAACTATTAGTATCGATTCAACTCCTGATAAGGAATACATAAAGGATTTTATTCGTGCTATTTTTCACGCTGTTATATGGATACCTTATTTCTTAGTATCAGTCAGAGTTAAAAGAACTTTTGTGAATTAGCTGTCTCTATTTATTGTAACTTTATGCAACCATTGCTATTCGAATAAATGGTTGCATTATCTTTCTTATATAGTCACTGCGTAAGATTTGATAGCGGTAACTCTACTAAGGGGGATGGTGATAATGTCGATGCCACTGGTGCTCTGGAAGATGGTTAAATAGTCGTCGTCATAGTTGCTAACTGGTATCTCGTCTTTGCTATATCCCACGATAGCCATATCTTGACCTTCAATGAATATTTCAATTCTCCAGTAGTTGAAGGTTTTTGGTCTTTTCGTATCCTGTTGCATATCACTGCCAACACCCGTTTCCACTTTTTCCCCTGGATATTGATTGATTGGTGTGTGATTGAATCTCGAATTTGCCATAATAAAATCAGTAACACGTTTAATTGCTTCACTTTCTATGTACTGCTTAGTTTTATTATTTACAGGCGCTTTTTTCTCAGCGCATTCCCATTCAATATCATTCACAATTTGCCGAAGTTGCTCTTGCGATGGCATGGTGAAATCCATACTAAGTGCCCCCAATTGACCTTTCATTTTTTACCTCATTCAGAATAAATAACTACCTCAATTTATATAACCCCCTATTCGAGCGAGACCACTTACCTTCAAAACCTCTACAAAATTCTATCAACGCCACTCAGGGAATGACGTTTGCAGCATTTTGTAAAATCTACTACTCGATAGCTTGGTCATTACAAACTTATACCCTTGTAACTCTCCGGCGGAATCAACGTTCCGTATTCATCTTGCACACCGATATCGGTTAGCATGTCGCCATATTGATGAACAAGGGCATTCATATACCTAATGCCCCTCTTACTCAAAACAGGCACTTTTCCACCACAGATAACAGTATTGAGGGCAGGCTTCTCATCGAATGGTTCGAGTAATTTTTCGTAGAACCTAGCTCGCCATCCGGCATCTCTCCTATCCATCAGATACCCATCAAGGAGACCAAATAAAAAATAGCGACTAACTTCTATATCACCTGTTTCATAGCGATAAACAGGGCGACGCCAAGTCGCCACCAAGTGATATATATAAGCCTCAGCCACTCTCCAGCCAAAATACTCATAGGGCTTTACCGACATATCCATTATTCGATCCCCGGTAAAAATGGTTGAACTTGTTCAATCATTCGCTCACGGGCAGTGAGTAATAGCTCCTTCCGCCCTCCCACTCCCCAGTTATTCATTTTTCGGGCGCAGGCACTGATATCTTTTGTTTCCGCTTCAATGGTCAGATCCAAACGATTAAGACGGGCCATTGCATCAATCCCATGAAGTACAGCATCACGGAAGGTGTTATAAACACGAATTTCAAACATCGGGTTTAACCATGCTGCGTACCGGATAGCGACTAACTCAAGCCCCCAAACGCCAGATTCCTCACCGCCTTTGATGGTATTTACCGAAGCTATTTTTGTAGCTTCGCTTAATGTTTGAGCAAAGCGCTTGATTTGCTGACTCTTAATAAAGTTACTTGGTCTTTGAGACTCAGTTGCTTCACCTTTTGCTACCGCAGCAGCATGTAAATCATTCAGGCTATATCGCCCTTCGTTATCTACACGAACAGATACGCCATTAACAATAACGGTTGGATATTTCATTATGTGGTTTCCTATAGAAAGTGAACCTGTTCGCACAGAAAAGCCGCCCCAAGATAACCACGCAATTAACGGTTTTCTCAGGCTCACTTTCTGTAGGTTCTTGGATTAAATTTGCGCGTGCGAATGCGCGGAACTCAGATACAAAAATGCCACCCGCGTTAACGGATGGCAGTAAATGTTATGCAGATCACTTTTTAATCACTTTGGTTGGATATAATCGCAAAGCGATTACAGAGAGAAACTATTCCACTGACACCGCCCTCTAACATACACCTGTCCCACTCAGGGAATGGACACAGAAATATTTCATTTAGTTTCAGAGAGTAACTAATTGTTAAGTATTATTCGCTTGTTATTGTGTGGAAATGGGTTTACTGGGTTTATTAGTCTTTGTTGTAGTCAGCAAAATATAGGGTGAATAAAATGAAAAAATATCTTCTTCTTTGCCTGTTGGCGGGTTCGGCTATTCTACCACTGCAAACTTACGCCAATATTTCCAGTGCTTCCTTGGGGGATCCTTTAGATCCTATTTGCGAGTTAATCCCTGTGTTGCCATGGTGCGATGTAGTTCCTCCTGTTCCGGTAACCCCGCCAAATTAACCAATTTGAACATACTAATAAATCGAGTCGGACGGTAACATTCTTGCCGTCCTCTCGTAATGACACTGCGTCCTAACATACTCCTGCCACCCTGGTATTATTTGCTCTGAGGTGGTGGTGAAAACCGCTTAACGCGCATATGCAGAATTTCAGCATAATTATACATTGCTGACCGTTGCACCCTTAACAGGTAGCGGTCAGTCTCCCCCAGTGTGTTATAAGTATCGCCACCTATGAAAACAGACAGTTTTTCTATTCTCTCATTGAGTTCTGCTAACTCGTCAATAACACGTTGTTGGTGTGGCTGTAGGGTTTGCTGGTCGTTCATTTTGTCACCTTGTAACATTCAGTGTTTATGTAATCCTGCAAATATCTCAGTTTTGCCCGGTCGTTGATGATGCCTTCTCGGATATCGAGAACAGTTGATCCAGTTTCTCCAGTGAGTTCGACGGTTCCTGCATCGCCCACGCTGCCGGAGGTAACGGTTTCAGACACGGGACAGGTGGCTTTGATGCGCAGCTTGCGACGACCAGCGGCAACATCAGCCCGCAAAGTATCGATTTCAGTCTTGGCATTGGCGAGTTCCTGAGTGTGTCGGGTATCTAGTTCTGCGAGTTGCTTGATGCGCTCTTGCTGGTTGGTGTTGATGGCGACTTGCTCTTCATACTGTAGCTTTAAGCTACGGTATTCCTTGGCCTTGTCCTGATACTCACCGTAGTAGAACCAGAGCGCACCAGCGAGCAGCCCCATGACACCAAAAGTGAAGTATTGGCTATTGTTCATTTTTCTTCACCCAATACCCACTTCCCCATGTTGAGGGCTTCCACCATTTTGATGTAGAAATCCACTTTTCTATGGAATCGTAGAAACCCTTTTCACTGCCACAATGCTTACAAAATCTACGATGATTAAATCTATTCTCAAAACCAGCCCCAAACGGAGCGTCAGTGTGTATCTTGTGGCAGTTTTCACACCGGACTAATTGATAACGCGATGCTCGACTTT
>NZ_JBEBMB010000112.1:0-2630 GCF_040081915.1 Xenorhabdus sp. SGI240 | reverse complement strand
AAAGTCGAGCATCGCGTTAGTATTAGTATGTTGCCCGCTCAGTAATTCATCACCAACAGAAATAATCGATGCCGACTTGTTGGTACACTTTTCGTCTAGAGTATTAATAATAGCTTGTGCCATTTGTTGGGTTGTTGCACTTCCCCCTAGATCATAAGTTACAGTTTTCCCTACACGTATTACATTGTCTACTGCACGATTAATTTTCATGGCGGCATTAATAAAACCAAGATGTTCCAATAGCAAAGCTATTGTATAAAACATAGCTGCTGGATTAGCTTTATTTTTACCGGCCATGCTAGGTGCACTACCATGGACAGGTTCAAAGTATGCAATATCACTACCAATATTGGCGCTAGGAGCTAAACCAAGCCCTCCCATTACGCCAGCAGCCAAATCAGACAAAATATCACCGAACATATTTTCAGCAACAATCACACCAAATTCATGCGGCTTTTTTACTAACCACAATGCTACTGCGTCTACATTATGAATATCTGCTTGTATCTCTGGATAACGTGCAGTAACGGTATCAAAAATAACTTTTGCAAAATGCCCACTTTCCCGCATAACATTCGGTTTATCAGCAAAAGTTACGCGTGTGTAATTATTTTCCTGTGCATACTCGAAGGCAGTGGTAAACAAATGCTCCAGACCAAAACGTGTTTGTAAGCGGACTGACCATGCCGCCTCTTCAGGGCCATATTTGTCTATATTAGGATGTGTTAACCAAGTCGCTGCAATAGCAGGAATTCCTTTAAAATCGAATCCCGCATATAATCCCTCTGTATTTTCTCTAATAACACAACAGCGAAAGGGTTTACGCTCTCCTTCTATATAACGTATTGGCCGAATATTTGCGTATAAGCCCAAACGTTGACGTAATTGGATAACGGGTGATACATAATTTTCCACTTTTCCACGAAGATACGATGGCAGCGCTTGTTGTGCTTCTTCTTTGCCTTTACTAGTAATGGCACCGAGCAATACAGCATCAACTGAATCTATTTGTTCCCAAGTACTTTCAGGTACAGGATTACCTTCCCTTTCCCAACAAGTCCAACCAATATCGCCAATTGTCAATGTCACAGGAAGATCTAACGCTTTAAAAACAGGAAGAGCAGCATCACATACTTCTTGGCCAATACCATCTCCAGGTAAAACAAGAATTTTTTTGTTCATAAGATTTTGAGCCAATCGTTAATTACATCGTTAATAAATTCAGGTTGATCGTTCCAAGGTCGCATTCCTGCTCCCTCAGCTACAACAAAACAGTGCATAAGATTAGGACTGACAACTTGATTACGTACAGTAGCCAACTGTGAACATTCACCAACTATACTCAGAAATTTTCCTTTATAATTGCACAGCGCTGTTCTTGCATCGAATTGTAGCAACAATGAAAACCCCATTATCAAACGCTTTTGTGCAATACCTTTTAAATGATTCGGGATAGCGGATACCGAGGGAAGTGGCGTTCCTCCTTTAGGAATAACAAAGTCATGCAATAATGAAATGGCTTCATCCAACTGACTTTTTTTCAGTAAAATGATTAGTTGTCCTAATTTATCGCTCAGTAATATATCTGCATATCCAGGACCACTGATTGAAATCACTCCCGTAATCGTCTTTAAGCGTGGCGCAAGTAACTGCACCAGAGTACCTGCCATAGCAAATCCAATAAGAAGATAGGGCTTAGAAAAACGTTGAGTTAATTCAAACTCAATAGTGTTAATAAAACAGTCAGGATCAATTAAATCAGGATTCACGTGGTTAATTAAGGATAATGTATCAATAATAGATACTCGATATCCCATTTTCTCTAATAATAAGACCAATGGTGCGCAAAAATTACCATGATCCCATAGCGGCATCACTGGAGAGAGAATTACCGCATCAGGACTAAAATACCCGGCATTACTATGCTGCATCATGCCGTTATTTCCTTCAAAGACTTAACAATCTGAAACGCATAATTAATACCACATCGTAACCCTTCTTCGAGAGCTGTTTTATTTTCCACACTTAGATTGTACATTCCCATGATTACATCAATAAGCTCGCGTTTAGATGCAGCAAAAAAGTGATGGGATTGCAGTTCATTAAGTTGATTAAATACGTGTCCAAGATCGTATTGTTTAGTATCTTGACTCAAATTTAGAAATGATAACCAGCTTTCCAAATTGAGATTTCCAGCTCCTTTCCCCATTCCTGATAAAGAGCTATCAATAAAACTGGCTCCAGACTTCATAGCTTCAATACTATTCGCGGTAGCAAGTCCTAAATTGTCATGGGGATGAAAACCCAATTGCAATTGAGTAGCAGATTTTAGCTTATAAAATAACTGCGATACTTGTTCTGGGAATAAGCTGCCATTTGAGTCCGCTAAGTAAATGATATTAGCACCAGCATGTTCACATTGTTTGGTAATCTCAATAACTTTATTGATAGAAAGCTGGCTTACCCGAATAAAATTGATACTAACCGCCATTCCAATGGACTGCGCAGTTTCACATAATGCCAAACATGGCTGCGGATTGTCAGTCTTGATACATAGTCTAAACGCGATGCTCGACTTTCGAGGAGAGTTGAAATGACATAGCCGCTCCTTTATAACTTTAAGTGACCAG
>NZ_JBEBMB010000111.1:0-1387 GCF_040081915.1 Xenorhabdus sp. SGI240 | reverse complement strand
AGTACGGGCGACCGACAATGAGGCATGGGCACAGAAAACCACAGACATTAGCGCCCAGCTCGGAACCAATGCATCACGCATCAAATCGGTTGAAACCACGATAGCCGAACGGGATAAATCATTTGGTCAGCAGTTTACAGAAATACGTACCAGCGTCGGGGATATCAGGGGGGATGTCGTCACCAATAAGCAGGCCATATCCAGTACACAAAAAGCGGTGGCTGAATCGGCACAACAGGTTCAGGCACAGCTCGGGAAACAGCAGGCTGTTATCAACAGCAAGATGTCAGCGGAATTTGACCTGTCCGGCAATGGGTATGCCATCCACAGTACGAATATCACCATTAACTATAACGGCAGGAAGTATAACGCGGCGGGTATGGTAATTAGTGGTGAGGTGAAGAACGGCAATCTGGAGTCGTACATTGGATTTTCTGCTAATAACTTTGCGTTTTATAACCCCGTTAACGGGAAGATGGAGCCGTTTATGGTGGTCAAAAATGGACAGCTGTTTGCCAGAGATACCTTCATAGAGGACGGCAGCATTACTAACGCCAAAATCGGCAACTTCATTCAGTCCAGAAATTATGTCGCAGGTCAGGCGGGGTGGAAAATTGATAAAGGTGGTTCGGCAGAATTCCACAATGTGACGGTTCGCGGCACTGTTCATGCAACCAGCGGCACGTTCACTGGTACAATAAATGGGACTGATGGTAATTTCAGCGGCACAATATATGCGAACAAAATTGTGGGTGATGTTGTGTCTGTAACATTGGGAAATGTCTCAAATGGGCCCGCTCTAGGCAATTACGGCCGGGAGACGATTTACTTTCATAAGCGGTTACATGAACACATGCCGTATGATCGTATTTTTATTTACGGCCCGATAATGACACAGCTTTATGTTGGCTCTTTGGGTGGAACTGGGAACGCGACCGTTTGTGTCTATGTTGATAACGTGCTTGTAACCAAACAAGGCTTCGATATGAGGCGTAGTGATAAGGGGCCGCAATGCATTTCTGGTACGTTATTTACACCCCCGGTAGTTATTCGCGCTAATACGACACCAACCATTAAAGTGACTCTTGAAGCAAGGGGACTCGGAATAACATATCACAACCCGGGTATTGGCTTACTGTTTAAAGCCAGCAGTCAGTGGACTAATGTATAAGACCGCGTCCATGGACGGATTGATATCAATACCTCGCTCTACGATTAACAGGAACCCCACTATGTACTATTCACAAGGCACAGCCTCAACTGTGTCCGGCTCGGCTATTGTCCGCGGTACGGGCACGAAATTTATCTCCAATATCAACGGCGTTGCACCCGGGCAGTTGATGTTAATCCGGTCTGGCAGCAACACCTTAATCCACCTGATTCAGGC
>NZ_JBEBMB010000110.1:0-1306 GCF_040081915.1 Xenorhabdus sp. SGI240 | reverse complement strand
GCCGAGCCGGACACAGTTGAGGCTGTGCCTTGTGAATAGTACATAGTGGGGTTCCTGAGAGGTTGGTTATTATGTTAGAAATGGCTAGCCTTCAATGGCGGTTAGGTCAACGATAAAGCCTTCCATTAAAGGGGGTGGGCCACTCCATGTTCCCGGATCTGTTATTCCTCCACCTCGGTAGGCAAATTCAAATGAATATACGATTTCAATTCTGCCGCGACTGTATCTGGGTTTGAATGATTCTGCATAAACATCATATACCCATTCATCATCGTAGTACGGCGGCCCGCCCTGAATAAATTGTTTGTTTTTGTAGTAATGCCTGGACTGGTCTTTGATTATCATGTAACCATAGTGCCGTTCTAATCCCCCCGCATGAACAAACGGGGTATTTTTATTATTTGGGATATCAACATAAAACGGTTTCACAAATGACAAGAGTTTCATAGCGGAAGAAAACATCAGTTTGCCTTTCTCGCTATAAACCTCCAGTCCACTGTTGCCATAGATACTCAATTCCGATATCGGGGCAAAAAAATATTTACCGCCCACCCCGTAAACCTCAGCAAAATTATAGTATCCCGGCTGTCGGTTGTTCTCCCCGTCCGCCGCTTTTTTCAGAAATCCCAGCGCCGGAGATTTATCCGAAATCTGGACAAATCCATTATCGGTATAAAATTCAATGCCAGACATATTATATCGCCCAAATAGTTACACGGTTTTCCATCTCATCCCATCCGCTACTTTGACCGCCACCCCACCCCTTCTGTTCCCAGCGGGGGGTATCGTAATCCACGTAATAATTAAACGCGCTGCCGGAGACGCTAAATCGGGTGAACTCATTGCTGATTCTGGTTGTACTGACCCCTTGTCTATTCCGCATATACAAAAAAAATCGGGCAGTCACGTTGCCACCCTCGCTTAAGGGTGGCAGATACAGGCTTCCCTCTTTTTTAAGGGGAATGGTATGTGTCCCCAGAAAGCGCGGAATGATGTTATTGGTGGTGATAATTAACCGGCCTTTTTCATCATAAATCTCGAGTCCCATGCCCATTACCAGAACCCCATTCTGATCCGCAGTCTGCCATTATTATCAAAGAGCTGCTTTAGGTTATTGGTTTCTACCCAGTAACCGCCGTTCCCCTGACCGTAGCTGGTCATTTCACCGGTTCGCATATTTAACCTAAATCCGGTTCGCCGGTTCGGGTCAAAGTTGGTCGACTGGAGGGTGTCGGCAATCTTCGCGCTGGTAATCGTGGCATCAGCAACGAACAGGCTGTTAATGAAAACCTGACCATTCTTAATC
>NZ_JBEBMB010000011.1:0-15082 GCF_040081915.1 Xenorhabdus sp. SGI240 | reverse complement strand
TTTAAAGTTAAACAGGAGTCGGCTTCAACAAGCCAACGTTATAGGATGTTAAAGTCGAGCATCGCGTTAATTTATTATCAGAATATTTATTAACTTGCTTTAACAGGCAATCCCATTGAGACTAATATAATCGGATGTTAAAGATTTATTCATCTTTAACATCTTAACATAATCTTAAACGGAAGCCTGGCCGATAGCAATTGATCAGACAGGAGTCCAAATTGAAATTAGATGGCTATCTTATCGCTTATCCAACCAAGTGTGCCGCTGTTGGTCATGCTGAATGTTATAGTATGCCCGATTGGTGTGACCGTCCTGAAAGTTTATCCTGATTTTGAAAAACCACCTCTGCCAGAAAATCTGCCACTTTCCGTATTCTGGGAGAATGGGCCAAATCAGATTGAATAACAAGCCAGATGGGTTTATCTATGCCTAAATCAGGCGAAATACACGTAAGCCCTGCGCCATTGGCTGCAATATGAGGCAGCACGGCTAATCCCAGGCCCGCAGTTGCTGCTGCAATTTGAGAACAAATCGAAGTTGTTGCGACTGAAAGTGAGCGTCCTTGTAAGACTTGTTTAAGCCAGTTAGCGGAAGGAAATTGCGAGTACTCACTTGTCCAGCCAATGAAATGCGCATCGTTGTATTTACCTTTGAATATATCGGAGGGGCAGGTCGCTAAATAAGTTTCGCTGCCATACAGACCAAACCCCAAGGTTCCCAGTTGTCGGAGATTAACATGGCCTTGCTCCGGCCTGATGATACGAAGTGCTAAATCAGCATCACGGCGATGAAGGTTTACTGTGTAATTATCCGTTGTGATTTCTAATGTCAGGTTTGGATGATTTTTTTGTAAGGTCGGCAAGTTGGGCATAATTAAATAATTGGATAATGTTTCGAGTGTTGCAAGGCGTACACTGCCTGCAATAGTTGCCCGTAGATCGGCCTCAAACAGAAATGAACTTGCTGCTATCTCCATGGCTTTGGCTTTTTCCAATAGTTCTGCGCCATCTTCTGTTAGTTGATAACCTGTTTGATGCCGCAAAAATAATGGCATTCCGAAAGTATTTTCCAGACGTTCGATTTTTCTCGATACCGTTGCCACTCCAATACCAAGAAACTCAGCCGCCTTACTGATAGTACCTGCTCGCGCGATTGCCAAGAATATTCGAATATCATCCCAAATAAGTGATTGCACGATTTGTTTTCCATTTCTGAAAATTTGATTACCAATTTTGCCTAAATATTTCAATTTTAAAAGGTGCCACAATGATTTTGTCAAGGATCACTTTGTTTAAGATAAATCAAGATAGGGTAATGAATATGAAAACAACTCCACAGTCAGCGATTGCACTGACGTTAATTGCAACATTCTTTTGGGGATCAAATTTTCAGATAACAAAATTTGCACTTACGAGTTTGCCTCCGTGGACAGCTTCTGTTGAGCGTTTTTTTTATGCAGTTATCTGTATTTTCATTTTTTTTGCATGGAAAGAGGGGATTCACAGCAAGGTTTTGAAACAAAACTGGTGGGCATTTATTATTCTTGGGGCGATTGGTGTGGCGGGATTTAATGGGGCATTTTTTGTTGGTCTGCAAAGTTCCAATCCAGTGACGGCGGCTTTGATTGTGGCAACGACGCCTATCTCTGCCAATATTCTGGAAGCGATGATAAATCGTCGATTACCTGGATTGATGCGGGTTATTGGTATGGCAATCAGTTTGTTGGGGGTTGCTTTGGTTATTACCAACGGTGAATTGAATTTGGGAGGTGTCTCTCAGATAGTAGCCGGCGATATAATCATTTTTATGGGAAGTCTTGGTTGGTCAATTTACACAGTGGGAACACGGGTGTTTGTCAAAGATGCGACGCCATTGGCGACTACGAGCTGGACGATGCTTTTTGGTGCGATCATATTAGCGTTTATTGCGATTTTTGTGGAATCGCCAATAACTGCATTATCTTCGGGAACATTTGAAAGCCATTTGGCCTGTTTTTATATAGGTATTGGTGGTTCTACGGTTGCCTATCTTTTTTGGAATATGGGGGTTGCTATTCGTGGAGCAGGAAAAACGGCGGTATTTTTTAACTTGGTTCCCATGTTTGCACTCATGATACAGCTAATGATGGGAAATATTCCCAGCTTGCCACAACTAATTGGCGTTGTTATCACTATTGTGGGGGTGCTCTTGGGGCAGGGAATATTGAGTAATGTCCGGTTCATGAACATTGATAAAAATAAAAACTAACATACAATCACCATGGTAACTAATTTATTAGTGGAGATCTGATATGGAAAAATTTACTGATAAATTAATTAGCTTTGACCGATTTCTTTTACGGATACTGCGCTTTCTTTTGCATGCATTCATTATCTTTCTGATCGGCATTATTCCTGGTGTACTGGGTTTTTTCTTGATCGAAAGCCATGCTATTCCTGATGCAATACTAAATTCAGTTTCAATGATTGGAACACAAAACTTGCATATTGAACCAGTCAGTACTCTGGGGAAATATTTTGCTGCCGTTTATGGACTATTCCTTCAGGCTATCTTTTTTATCGCAGTAGGTATGGTGGTGACGCCTTTTGTCCACAGAATATTGCATAGCTGGCACATAGATGATGATGAAGAGGAGGAGGAGGAGGATAACGAAGATGTGAAAAAATAAATAACTTAATTTTCTGCTATCAAGCCATAATTTGATGTTTCCAAAACTTATTTGTATGGTTAAAAATTAGAGGATCATTGTAGTGAGTATGGTATTTTTGATGAAATATAGTGGTAGATTTACTCAATCTCAGATATAAGATTTTTCCCTATAAATTTATTATAGATAGAGAGTTAAATGATGAATAAAGGTCATTGTTTATGCGGTGCGGTGAGTGTAAAAACCAATCAAGGTATTGGAGATATTAACGTATGCCACTGTAAAAATTGCCAAAAATGGAATGGAGGTCCATTTTTATCTGTGGACTGTAAGGATGACCTAAAAATAGAAGGAGCTGAAAATATTTCAACATATTCGTCATCCGAATGGGCAGAACGCGCTTTCTGTAACAGGTGCGGCACACATCTTTTTTACCATCTGCATCAACCAAGCGCTTATTATGTTCCAGTTGCATTGTTTGATAATAGTAATAAAAGTAAATTATCTCGCCAAATTTATGTGGAAAGCAAGCCAGCATATTATAACTTTGTTGAAAAGACCCCTATGCTGACTAAAGCAGATATCCTTAACTTATTTAAATAATAATTGCAGTATGGGGGAAAATATCATCCTCATATTGTTCTGGATTGCTATGAATAATATAGAGATATGTTTTTAAGAAATATTAAACGAAATCAATTGGCTATATGCTTGATAAACTTCAAGTTGCAATCCGCAAGACGACGTGAAGCCTTATATTTCCCCACTGCGCGGGGAAATATAACACGCATCTTGAAGTTGGATTGGTATATATTTATTACATTTCATTGATATGTAACAATTTTCTTTCTGTTTTGCGCTAATGTGAGTATAATCTGTTATCTTTTGTTAATTTATCTTATGAAAATCATAAAGATAAATTCAGCGTGTTCGTTTCGTTTTGGGATTTATTAATTTTATCATTATAGTGGATATTACGTTAGTGGAGATGTTGTTTGATTAATGTTTTATTAGTTGATGACCATGAACTGGTGCGCATTGGTGTGAAAGGCGTCCTTGATGATGTAAAAGGGATAAAAGTCGTAGGGGAAGCCAGTAGTGGAGAAGATGCAGTCAGATGGTGTAGATCAAACAGCACGGATATTGTCATGATGGATATGGGAATGCCCGGAATAGGAGGGTTGGAGGCGGCTAAAAAAATCATCCGTTATTCACCTGATACACGGGTGATTATGCTAACTATCCATACTGAAAGTTCTTTGCCCACAAAAGTGATGCAAGCAGGGATTAGGGGATATTTGAGCAAGGCTGCCGCTCCTCAGGATATGATCAATGCAATTCGGGCGGTTTATGCAGGCCAGCGTTACATTTCCTCGGACATTGCCCAGCAGATGGCACTCAACCAGTTATCACCCCCAAAAGAAAACCCGTTGGATGAACTTTCGGATCGGGAATTGCAGATCATGACAATGATAACTCAGGGGCGTAAAGTTAATGAGATTTCTGAGTTGCTTAATCTGAGTCCAAAAACAGTGAATAGTTACCGCTATAGGATGTTCAGTAAACTAAATATCAAAGGTGATGTAGAATTGACCCATATGGCAATACGCTGTGGATTGTTTGATGCGCAGAATATGGTAACTCACAGTGGGTAATAAGATTTGATGGGTGATCAGTCATGGCGGAACTATTTAATTCAAAGGCATTTTTAAAAACAGTTACCAGTCAGCCGGGTGTCTACCGCATGTATGATATCGCTGGCACCGTGATCTATGTCGGTAAAGCTAAGGATCTAAAAAAACGGTTATCTAGCTATTTTAGGGCACAAGTTAGTAGTCGCAAAACTGAATCATTAGTGAAAAATATCGTCCAGATAGATGTCACCGTTACCCACACAGAGACAGAGGCGCTCCTGCTCGAACATAACTACATCAAACTGTATCAGCCTCGCTACAATGTATTACTGAGAGATGATAAATCTTATCCTTATATTTTCTTGAGTAGTGATATCCATCCCCGTTTAACCTTATATCGTGGAGCCAGGCATGCGAAAGGAGAATACTTCGGCCCATTCCCCAATTCTCATGCAATACGTGACACTTTAGCTTTATTGCAGAAACTATTTCCTATTCGCCAATGTGAAGACAATGTGTATCGCAATCGTTCAAGACCTTGTTTGCAATATCAGATTGGGCACTGCCTCGCCCCTTGTGTTAAGGGATTTGTAACAGATGAAGAATATCTGCAGCAAGTTGAATACGTCCGTTTGTTTTTGGCGGGGAAAGATCAGCAAGTATTGGATGAGCTGGTTACAAAAATGGAAAAAGCGAGTCAACAGCTTAAGTTTGAAGAGGCTGCCCGTTATCGCGATCAGATCCAGGCAGTACTGCAAGTTACGGAACGACAATTTGTTTCTGGAGAAGGTGATGATCTTGATGTTATTAGCGTTGCTTTTGAGGCGGGAATGGCCTGTGTGCATGTCTTATTTATCCGTCAGGGCAAGATATTGGGCAGCCGCAGTTATTATCCCAAAATTCCGGTTGATACGAAATTAGATGAAGTAGTGCAAACTTTCCTTGGTCAATTTTATCTCCAGGGAAGCCAAAACAGGACATTGCCGACAGAAATTTTGTTGGATTTTGCATTACCTGAAAAAGAACTATTGGAAAAATCACTTGCTGAAATATCGGGCAGAAAAATCTATATCCAGGCACGGCCAAGAGGTGACAGAGCGCGTTACTTAAAATTAGCACGTACTAATGCCGCTACCGCTTTGCTTACCAAACTTTCCCAACAATCGACAATTCATCAGCGATTAGAATCACTGACCGCATTTATCGGCCTTGAAAAAATCCAACGTATGGAATGTTTTGACATCAGTCACACGATGGGAGAACAAACTGTTGCATCATGTGTTGTTTTTGATGCTAATGGCCCGGTTCGTGCAGAATATCGACGCTATAATATTACAGGTATTACTCCAGGGGATGATTATGCTGCGATGAGCCAAGTCCTGCGTCGTCGATATAGCAAAGCTATCGATCAGACAAAAATCCCGGACATTATCTTTATTGACGGTGGAAAAGGGCAGCTTGCGCGTGCGATTGAAGTTTTCGATTCTTTGAAGGTTGAATGGAATAAAAAGTATCCTAAGCTAATTGGCGTTGCGAAAGGCAGTGATCGTAAGGCCGGGCTAGAAACCCTATTCTTTGCAGCGGAAGGAGAGGGGATAGCACTTCCTCCTGATTCACCTGCGTTACACGTTATTCAACATATTCGTGATGAATCTCACAACCATGCCATTACAGGACATCGTCAGCGTCGGGAAAAAGTGAAAAAGACCAGTACATTGGAATCGATTGATGGTATTGGGCCGAAACGTAGACAAATGTTACTTAAATATATGGGAGGATTACAGCCTTTACGCAACGCAAGTGTAGAAGAGATCGCAAAAGTGCCTTCTATTTCTTATGCATTGGCAGAAAAAATCTATAATGCGTTGAAACACTAGAAGTATTGGTGCACCATACTGATAAACTTAACTTGGCCAGATAGTTACTAAGCATTATGCAATTAAATATTCCAACATGGCTTACTCTATTTCGTATTGCCTTAATCCCATTCTTTGTTTTGGCATTTTACTTGCCATTCCAATGGGCACCGATGTTATGTGCCATTATCTTTATTATTGCTGCTGCAACAGATTGGTTTGATGGTTTTCTTGCCCGTTTGTGGAAACAGACAACGCGTTTTGGCGCATTTCTTGATCCGGTGGCGGATAAAGTTATGGTAGCTACTGCGCTGGTACTGATTGCCGAACATTACCATACGTGGTGGATCACGCTGCCTGCTGCGACGATGATTGCCCGTGAGATCATTATATCCTCCCTGCGTGAGTGGATGGCGGAATTGGGAAAACGCAGTAGCGTCGCTGTTTCTTGGATGGGAAAAATAAAAACGACAGCACAAATGGCGGCATTGGTTGCCTTATTATGGCGTCCTTGCATTGAACTCGAAGTGGGAGGATTCATCCTATTATACGCTGCTGCGGTCTTGACATTCTGGTCAATGTTTCAATATTTGAGCGCCGCATGGGATGATTTGCGTGAAAGTTGATCCAAATGACGCAAAAAACATCGAACGAACGCGTTTTATAAATAATTGTGTTGACTCATTTTGTGAAGTAAGTAGAATGCATCGCATCGGACGGCGCATGAAATTTACGAAACAAGTTAAGTAAATCAAGCAGTTCGAAGAAAGGCGGGAATAGCTCAGTTGGTAGAGCACGACCTTGCCAAGGTCGGGGTCGCGAGTTCGAGTCTCGTTTCCCGCTCCAAAAAAGGCGCGTTGGCAGAGTGGCCATGCAGCGGATTGCAAATCCGTTCACCTCGGTTCGACTCCGGGACGCGCCTCCAAATTCAGCCCAGGTGGTGAAATCGGTAGACACAAGGGATTTAAAATCCCTCGGCTGTAAGGCTGTGCGGGTTCAAGTCCCGCCCTGGGCACCAAATAAAAACTTGATGTAAAACATTGAGTTAGGGTTAGAAAAAGCCACCGTAAAGGTGGCTTTTTTGCTTTCTGCGATTGCATGAAATTTCGAAATTGGCAGCAGATTGGCAGCACCTTGGCACTACTGGTTTTTTATCCAATAATATTTAACCGCCTTTTCTCCTCTCTAAGATCTACTTTTTTCTCTTTTTTAGAAAAATATTTTCTTGCATAAAAAAGCATCATCAATGAATGATTATTAATCAGCACGATTTTTTGTATTGGAAAATGAAATCAGCATATAGGAAGATGAAGAAGATAAGGAATAAATTAGCCCTCTTGATATCTGAGGGCTTTTAACTGGGCTAAAAATTATCGAAGCACAACGCCGTTTGCTGTCCATTCGTAGGATGGGGCTGGGCGAATTCGATCAGGTTGGGTTTAGCCACCCAACGGACAAAGGTTTCATGACTGACGAATGTGGCACCACAATTGATATTCTGGCACTGGTTGTAACGTTCTTTGGTTTCGGCGGTGTGTTCAAAACTGCTGCGAGTGTGTGCCACATGATGGCAAAGGGGGCATTTCATCATAATATGAGTGCCTTGTTGAAAATGACTGCCAGCTTTGTTAGGCAATAGCGTGATTATAGCAAATCAAGCGCCCATGTCAGCATCCGAAATTTTCACTTCCAGTTCTAACGATGATGTTAACCCACTGTCATTTAAGGTATGCGTCACCGTGACCAATGTCCAGTCTGCCTGGTCAATCTGCGGTTTAAAACCGATCACCCGAACTTTCATTTCTGGGAACAGCTCCGGCCGTCCTTTCGCCAGTTGAATGGAAAACGACGCTACACCACGCTGGATTTTTTCCCACTCCGCTTTCGCGGCACGCTCAGCTGTTGACCTATAGGCATAGGTATGTTTCAACACCAGCACATTACCCTCACTGCCGGCCAGATATTCCCCCTGTTTTTCCTCTTTTTTCGGTTGTGCGGTCTGGCGGGACTGGCGCCGTTTACGCCTAACGATGACCTGTTCTTTTTTTTGTGGCTCACGGGTGTTCAGCCAACTGGCCGACACACCGGTATAGGCGCTGCGGTCTGCCAGCGAGAACCGGTAGCCATCCCCCGACTGGCGGGTAATCATGACAACCGGCAACGGGCGGCCACTCACTGTCTGGTTTTGCCCTTGCCGCATAAACAACAGATAACCGTTTTTAACCGCCGCAACCGCGCCTTCCTGTTTAGCCAGCCGGGTTAAGAAACTGCCGTCGGATTCGTTGGTCTGGTCAATATGTTTTATCGCGATAGCGGCCAGCGTTTTGTCCACCTCCGGCTGGAGATTATTACGGGCGGCGATGGTCTGCACGATATCGCCCATCGTTTTCTGGTGATAAGAGAGTTCACGGCTGATATTCAGGGTCGCCCGAAAATCAGCACTGCGGGCACGAACCGTCACTTTATCCGGTGGGCCACTGTATTCGATTTCATCCACAATAAACTTGCCCTTATGGATAAGTGCTTCGCCCTGCCAGCCCAGATGCAGAGAAAGCTCTGTGCCACGGGGTGGCAACGATAACAGGCCGTCACTGTCATCCAGCTCAATATCGAGCTGATCTGCCTCAAAGCCGCGGTTATCGGTCAGGCTCAGGGAAATCAACCTGTCCTGGATACGGGCATTGATATTGCTGTCACCCGCACTCAGCACATAGACAGGCGAGTTAGCGTTGCCGGTTACCCAGTCCAGCTTTGGTAATGATATCATGGGAATAACCCTGTAAGTTTATCGGTAGCCGCTGTTTTAATGCTGCCTAATATATCAGTCGCACTGATTTTCAGGTCGTTCAGTTGCGTACCCAGATCCCCGAACATTTTTCCCAGATTTTCATCCACACGACGCAAGGTGACGGTAAAGTCGATTTTTTTAGCGGCCCCGTCGGCAAAGAATTCCGTTTTGGTCTGATCCAGGCTCTCGATAATAAACATGCCGTAAATGGTGCCCTGACCATCCAGAAATGACCAGGCTTTGCCACTGTCAGCCATCAGTTGTAACGCCAGCAGCGATAACCGGCCACCCGTGATTTCCGGGTATAACGAACCGGATAAGGTGATGGTGTCATTGTTTGGCCCGATAAACTGGAAGGCGGGGCGGGCACCAATCCGGTTATTGAAGCCGTAGCGCCAAGACTGCTGGTGTTGCAGGCTCTGGTAGGGGGTGGTTTTCAGCATAAAAACAAATAAACCCAGTGCGGCCATCATCGTTAATACTCCTCTCTGTCAGCAAAGGCGCTGCGGGCGCGGGCACGTTGTTGTTGTTCACGGCGATCCATTTCACGGGCAACCGCCTGGGCGATATCCTGCGCCGATTGGGCCGGTGTGGGGTGAATATGGATTTCACAGGCAGGACGCTCACTGCGTTGATGTTGATTTATCACCGTGACCCCGGCGCTCTGGTATTGGGCGGCCGGCAGGCTGTAGGGATGCAGCGGGGCTGGTTGAGCACTGACGGTGGATACCCCCATCGACAGCGCGGCGGCAGCCATACGGGCCAGTGTGGCCGTTTGCCGGCGGCTGGTGACGCGGGCAGGGCCGTTTATCAGCTCAGGGCCATACTCACCGACCAGGCCAAATTTCCCCGCCGGAATATAACCGCCGGTATCATGGGCACCGGAAAAGGCGGTAAAAGGGTTAGCATGAGGGCGGGTTGCGTCGTTATAGGCCTCCAGTGCTCGTTTCACTTCGGGTTTCTGCGTCTGCTCTTTCATAAAGTCAGGCGTCACGGCCTCTTTGATCTGCGAGCCTAATTCAGACAGGCTTTTCTTTAACGCAGTCCATTTTTCCTTAATGCCGGTAACGAGTTTTTCGATAATTTCCTTTCCGAATTTTTTAAACCGCCCCGGCAGTTTCTTGGCGTTCTCGATAATTTCATTCCATTTATTCGATATGTAGGTTTTGATGGTATCCCATCTGGCTAAAATGTCGGCCTTAATTTCGGCCCACCTGCTCAGGATCTTTTGTTTAATGCTGGCCCATGCCGTAGAAACGTAGTTTGAAATGTTATCCCACAGTTTCTTAAACCACGGTCCCAGTTTGTCCCAGTTTCTCCAAATCAGATATGCGCCCAGGGCAATCAGGCCAATGATCAATAACAAGGGATTCGTCAGCACCACCCCCCGTAACCACGACAGCACCTTACCAACAGCAGAAAAGGCCGAGCCAAGTTTCAGAACAGAAGCGGCACCGTTGATGCCCAGCATGGAAAAACCCAGTCGGATCATGGCCAGCGGCCCCAACAATGTTGCCAGCACCAGTGTGAGCGAACCCATAACCGCCAGAATAATACCCAATCCCGTGGCAGCGATAGTGACATATTTCGCAACTGTCGGGTGATCATTAAAAAACCGCTTAACTTTTGTGAGCATTTCGGAAAGTTTTTCCAGCCCTTTGATATAAATTGGCAGCAGCTTGTCACCAATTTCTTTATAAAGATCCCGTTTTCGGGCGTCCAGTTCCAGCTCCTGCCCCTGCGCGGTGGTCTTGCCCTCGCCGACCAGCTTATCCACGCTATAGGCTTCGTGTCCGGCCTTGATTTGTTTCTCAATATTGGCATGTTCCCGATACATAGTAACAAACAGGTCAGCCCCCTTACGGTTAGAGAACAGTTTAGCAATGGCAGTTTCCATGCCGCGTTCGTCTAGCTGTGGGTTTTTCTTACGGATACGGGGTACGATCTCATCCATGAGATAACGGAATGGATCTGTTTGAAATTTTTCCGCATTAACCAACGCGCCCGGCTTCACTTTAGTAATGTGACCGGTTTTACCGTATTTGACGGCGCCTTTTTGCAACAATCCCAGTGCATTCAGCTCTTCGGCAGCCCCCTGTGTGGTACGACCCATCATCAGGTTTTGGTACGCACTCGCGAGGGATGTCCCTGTTCGATCACCCCCAATTTGCTGGATAATGTGAGACATAGAGAAATAAAATGCCTCATCACTCATCTGTTTTGCGGCGACATTACCAGTTTTGAGCATGGCCATATAGTCACTGGGCAACACCAATCCACCACTAGCTGCCATCGCCTGTGCGGACAGGTTTACCGATTTTTTGAAATCGTCAGGATTGTTAATCATGTTGCGCAGTTCGGCGATTTTCAGAACCTCCTGTGACTGGTCGCGCATTTCCTGCGCTTTTTCATCGCTGATCCCGTGCATCCCTAAAAAACGGGTGGCGTATTGTAGTCTCAGCAATTCTGGCGTGACCATTTTAGCTTCATCGTAATGACGCAATACCGAATGCGCTTCTTTCAGGATCTTCAGGTTATCACTGGCGCTGTTACCGATAATGCGCATGCCACTGGCGAATTTATCCGCATCTTTCAACACGTCTTCGCCGACCCCCAACGCACGGAATGCTGACATTTCCTTGTGATAGATGGACGCTTCATTCAGCATCGGTTTGACGCCCATCAGCATGGCACCACCAGATGCCACCATGCCCGCGCCGTGACCGAGCATATCGTTGCGCAGGTTCTTGGTTTTCTGATAACGGGACTTGGCCGCGGCCAGTTTCTTTTCCCGCTGCTCCAGCCGTTCCAGTTGTTGGCGCTGCTGGCTCAGGGTGTTATTCGTGCGGCTGATATCGGTATTAATGCGCCGCTGCGCATCACCCAGTCGGTTGGTTGAGATACCGCTGTCAAGCAAAGCCTTACGTTGCTGATACAGTGATTGGTTTAAAGAATGAGTCTTTTCCTTGAGCTGTCGAGCGGTTTCTTTTGCCCGCTGAAAAGCTGTCACCTGCGCTTTTGTTGGATTGCCACTGGCTTGCATCGCACGAGCCAGTGCGTCGACGTTGTTGGTAGCCTTACGATAGGCTTGCTGAGCGCTCTGTAGTTCTTGCTTAGTTTTGCGAAATCCCTCATTGGTCAAGAGAGCATTCTCTTTCAGCGCCTTGCGCTGGTGATGCAGGGATTCGCTTAAGCTCCGCGTTTCTCCCTTTAACTTAGCAGCAGCCTTTTTCGCCCGCTCAAACTGGGTAATCTGGCTTTTGGTGGGGTTTTCACTGGCTTGTAGGGCACGGGCCAGTGCCGCCACTTTATCGGTGGCGTCGCGGTAAGCCTGCTGCGTGCTGAGCAAGGTTTGCTTGGTCTTGCGAAAGCCGTCAATCCTGCCGGCCTGCTGGTTCAGATCCCGCAATTGCTGGCGGGACTGTTTGAGGGTCTCCGCCAGCCGTTTATTGGCTGCCTGCGCACCTTTAAAAGGCCGCGTCAGTTTATCCACGGCGCTTAAGATCACTTGCAGGCGTAAATTTCGGTCACTCATCGGCACCACTCCGCTTCATTGCCCGGTAACGCCATTCCAGCAACTCCGGCAGGGGCATGTCAGCGGTTACGGCAGGCGACCAGTGAAAGACGGTGGCAATGTCTGCCACCAGTTCATCAACGGTTAGTTGGTCTGGAAATCGGACTTCACCGACTTCGGCAGCAAAAAACTGACCACCTCGATACTCAGGTTAATCAGGTCGCCCGGTGACATCAGCAGCAAATCGCCTTTGGTCAACGCCGGCGCGGTGACGCGGGGTAACACCAGCATCATGGAGTCTACGTCCATCTCCATCAGGGCTTGCAGGCGGGCACCGCGCAGGGCACCACTGTTAGGCTTGCGCACAATCACGTCCGTAATGGTGGTAGCACCCCGTATAATCGGCTCTTCCAGTGTGACGGAGGCCTGTTCAGGCAGGGCAACAGGGGTTTGTTCGGTCATGATAAAAGCTCCTCGGATGAAAAAGGTTAATATTTACAGTCCAATAGCACGGCGATGCGCTTCGAGACGGTCAACGCCGCCGACGATTTCCACCATATTTACGGTGTCGATTTCGACCAGCACTTCCCCGTCCCACGTCAGTTTAAAGTAAGTATTTTTGGCGCTGACCTTAGTCTGGGTGTTGTCACCCTGTTTGTAGCTGCCGTGGTCAAATTCGGAAAATCGCCCGCGCATGACGACCTCGATGGCAATCACTTCGCCGGTATCGTCCCGCTGGAAAGAGCCATTGAAACGCAGGGCCACGCCATCGACTTTATCAATGCCCCACTGTTTGTAGAGTTGGGCGTCAACCCCGCCTAACGTAAATTCGGCATCCAGTGCGCCGTCATCCAGCCCCAAATCGACGTTCGCCGCGCCGGGCATTCCGCCGCCGCGATAGGCTTCGAGCTTGCGACCCAGTTTGGGTAACGTCAGTTCTTCGACAATCCCAACGTAATTGTTGCCGTCATTGAAGAGGTTTAAGTATTTCAGTTTGCGTGGTAATGCCATATGCAGCCCCTTAGCTGTTAATGCTGTTGGCGAAGTTCATCAGGTACTGGTCAGTAATGCGCTGGCGCAGCAGCAGGTTTTCCAGTGGCGGCACCGGGGTGTAGTTATAGTCGATATAGAGCTTGCCGGCTTTCAGGGTGTCCTTGCTGTTGGCGCTTTCGTCATACCAGCATTGGCCATCAATCAGGTAGCCGTTAGATTTGAGTTCACGCAGCTTGGCGTTGATGCCTTCGATAATGTCACGCACCAGCGAGGGCGTCAGTGGTTTATCGATAGCCCACATATGGGCCTCGGCCATCGTGTCAGCCAGCACCTGGGCGGTGCGGGTGTAGCTTTCAAACTGGAACAGCGGATCATCGGAGCAGGTGCGGGAACCCCAGAAACGAAATCCGTCTTTGCGGATCAGCGTGGTCACGTCGTTCTGGTTGAGCAGGTTGGCGTCGGTGGCGACGTCCTGTAAATCCCAGAAGACATCCGCTGAAATGCCGGTCACCCCATTGACGCCCACGTTGGACAGGGTTTTGTGCCAGCCGGTTTCCTCGTCGATTTTCGCCCGCAAGCCTAATGCCCGTGCTGTGGCATAAGCAACAGCTTCACGGCTGATCACGGTATCCCAGCTCAGGAAGTCCGGCCAAATCAGCATCAGCTCACGATACTTGAAGTTTTTACGATAGTTGATAACTTCTTCGATTTTTTTGCAGCCATAAGCGCTCACATACGCCATGGCTTTCAGTTTCTCGGCAATGCCGGCCAGCGCCTCGGCCACGGGCTGGGTATCGTGCCCGGGCACACCGAGAATACGCGGCTTAACACCCAGCTGACCTTGTGCGGCCAATAACGCCTGCATGCCGGTTTTTTTGCCCTCATCGGTGACGCGGCCAATGATATTGGACGTGGTTTCGGCTTCGGTTTCGCCCTGGGCGACACGCACCACGACGGTTACGGGTTTGGCCTGATCGGCAATCGCCCGCAAGGCATGGAATAGCGTTCCGGTTTCGCCGGCCTTGCCGCTGGCGGTAAGGACATCGGTTAACAAGACCGGAGTGTTTAGGGGAAAGGTATTGGGGTCAGCATCATCCCCCGTACAGACCATGCCGACAATGGCAGTGCTGACGGTGGTAATGGTGCGGGTGCCTGCGTTGATTTCCTGCACGCGCACGCCGTGATGATAATCTTGGGCCATAGCGAAAAACTCCTGCTTAAGTGATTTCGTTATGGTGGTCGGCTTTACAATAAAATGCAGGTGATTGGGGTTGTGTGAGGGCTGGTACAAATCAGGTGAATCATTAATGAGGGGATCGCCCCCTATAATGAATGCACAATGCAAAAAAATATACCTAATTAAAATACATCATCATTGGCGGCCGTGCCTGCATGTAGTGCGCCGCGTGAATTGAAAAACTGTTTCATTTAAATCGCAAAAAATTATATTACGGTGTTTTTATCAAACACGCGGCATATTTAGATTGTTTTTTACCCATCAACGCCGATGTTCCTCAAAACTCACATTTTGCACATTTATTGAACTGAAAATTTGTTTAATTTCAACCCGTTCAACAGTCAGTTACCCGTTTCTACTGCCCAAATCCACCCAGTGCGTAATTCTAGAAAACCTCGGTTTAACGGATA
>NZ_JBEBMB010000109.1:0-3165 GCF_040081915.1 Xenorhabdus sp. SGI240 | reverse complement strand
GCCGGAAAATCCTCATTGATGGATGCCGTACTCAACCTGATCCCGCCAGAAGAGCGTATCCAGTACAGCGCCATGACCGGCCAGAGCCTGTTTTACCTCGGTGAAACCCATCTCCAGCACAAGATTTTAGCGATAGCGGAAGAAGAAGGGGTACGGCAGGCCGCCTATGCGCTCAAGCTGTTGCAGTCAGACGGCGAGTTAACGATGGCAAGCACGGGCAAGGATGAAGCCACGGGCAATCTGGTCACCAAAAGCTACACGGTGAAAGGCCCGGTGATGCTGATGCTGACCACGACCGCTATCGATGTGGACGAAGAACTGCTCAATCGCTGTCTGGTGCTGACGGTGAATGAATCCCGCGAACAGACCGAAGCCATCCATGCGTTGCAACGGCAGAAGCAGACGCTGGCAGGCTTGCTGGCTGAGAACGAGCGCGACTATCTGACACAGCTTCACCAGAACGCCCAGCGGCTGCTGAAACCCTTGAATGTGATCAATCCGTATGCGTCGCAACTGACCTTTATGTCAGACAAAACCCGCACCCGCCGTGACCATATGAAATACCTGACGCTCATTCAAAGTATCGCCCTGTTGCACCAGTATCAGCGGGACATCAAGACGGCAGAACATCGCGGGAAGCGGCTTGAATATATCGAAGTGACCAAAGACGATATCAAACTGGCGAATCAGCTTGCCCACGAAATCTTAGGCCGGACGCTGGACGAAATGCCGCCACAGACGCGCAAGCTGTTACTGCTGATCCAGCAGATGGCGCACGCAATGGCAGCAGAACAACAATGCGCACTGAATAGGGTGCGTTTTACCCGGCGGGATATCCGGGCTTACACAAACTGGAGCGACAGTCAGCTTAAGCTGCATTGCCAGCGGCTCAGCGACATGGAATATCTGCTTGTTCACGGCGGCAGTCGCGGGTATCTGCTGCAATACGAACTACTGTGGGACGGTGACGGCGACAGCGCCCACTTAAGCGGCCTGATCGTGCCTGTATGATGATCACAAGTCTGGGCAGTGTGGATGCAAGTCTATGCCAAGTCTGCCCCAAGTCGGGGCTAAGTCCGGGTAAGCAAAATAACCATAAAGCCACAGCCAGACAGGGTTAAGCACTCGCAAGTCTGACAAAACGAAAAATCACAGTTCCGGCAACCTAATAAAAAATCCCCGTCATACCGTACTGCCGGATAACTCCACGACAAAAAGGAAAATCCGCATGACAATCCCACACGACAGTTCACTGATTACGCTGCGTCAGCAACTGCTGGCGTATCTGGATACACTGACGGCACAGGGACGTACCGGGAAAACGCAGGAAGCCTATCGGGAAAGGCTGCTCCCGTTCGTGAACTGGTGCGAACAGCGCGCGGTCAGCTATCCGGCACAGGTGAGTCTGCCCCTGCTGGAAAGCTGGCAGCGCTATCTGCGCGGTTACCGCAAGGCCGACGGTCAGCCGTACAGCAACAATAGCCAGCGCGACCGTCTGAGTGCGTTACGGGTCTGGTTCCGCTGGCTGCTGCAACGACACCACATACTCTACAATCCCACAGAATTACTGGTCTTACCGAAAGAAGAAAAACGGCTGCCTGCGCAAGTCCTGAGTGAGGCAGAGACGATATGGCTGCTGGACAGCCTTGACGTACAGACCCCGACCGGGTTCCGCAACCGTGTAATGCTGGAAGTGCTGTGGAGCAGTGGTATCCGGCGCGGAGAGCTGCGTAATCTTCGGCTCAGCGATATCGACACCGGACGCGGGGCGGTGGTCGTGCGGCAGGGCAAGGGGCGTAAAGACCGGGTGGTGCCTGTCGGTGAACGGGCGTTATCGTGGCTGGAGCGCTATCTGGCGCAGGTGCGGCCACGGTTGACCGAACAATACGACAGCGGCTATCTGTTTATCACCGCAAAAGGCCAACCACTCAGCCTTGTACAGCTAACAGCGATAGCAGCCAAAGCCATCCGGCAGCAGGCACAACTGAACAAGCCGGGGGCATGTCACCTGTTCCGGCACTCAATGGCGACACAAATGCTGGACAACGGGGCGGACATTCGGCATATCCAGGCCATACTGGGGCATGAAAAGCTGAACACAACACAGATCTATACCAAAGTGGCGATCAAACAGCTCAAGCAGGTACACAGCCGAACCCATCCGGCAGAGCGTGGCACACAGAAACCGCAGAAGAGCAGAACAGACTATGCCAGCGGCGAGCCTGACGCTAAGCCGAACCCCCAACGCACCGGACAGCCTGAGCGTCCCCGTTAAGTTTGCTGGGATCGGCGCGGGGGCAGACCGTGGCCGGACTGCCCGTTGACCTCAGTGCTCGCGGGGGTACGTGGGCAATAGTCGGCCTGAACAATGCCGCCCCGTTCAGTCAGTGCAGGCCGCCCAAAGCCCACTCAACATAATGTTGGGGAATTATGTCTTGCGCCCCCGCTTATCGGCATCGCAAGGTGCACCGCACAAGGCTGCGCCTTCTGCTGTCAGCTTCTGAGCCAGTCCCGGCCAAAGATCCGCGCCGACCCTGAGCACTGTGCCCCGTTCAGCTAAAACCCCTTCATCTTTAGCCGCCGTGTGTGGCTCAGGCCAACCACCCTGTAGGCAGGTCGGCCTGCGGCCTCCGCAAATTTACCTCCCCCGCCCCGACCCCGCTGCACTGGCTGCGCCCGGCTCGCAGTCGCTGCGCTCCTCGCTCGTTACCGTGCTCGCCATCTCCGCCCCGTGCAGCCCCCGCAGGGGGCTTCCCTTGAGTAAAGTGCCATCAACAAAACCGAGCACAATCTTTGGCTTCCGTGCCTGAGAGCGTCGCAATGCGCCGCTTGCGGGTTCTTTGCCACCCGCCCTCGCAGAACGTGCGCCCGCCGCCCAAACAAGTTGGGCCGCGTTCGCCCGTTGCCGAAAGTGAAAAACTGCACAAAATCAGGTTGTTCAGCTCATCACAAGGAAAACAGGAAGCTATACTGCATAACGGCTTGCGGCGGTAGCCCGGCAAAAGTGCACCGGGGCAACATGGCAAAACAGCGCAAAAGTGCGTATCGGCGTTTTAAGTTCGTGGATGTGGGCTAAACGGGTAAAAATGGTTCTTTAATAAGCTGATATTCAAAGAAAAAATCACGTAAAAAAGTACAACCGCATCGGAATCGTTCCTAAGACCC
>NZ_JBEBMB010000108.1:0-4434 GCF_040081915.1 Xenorhabdus sp. SGI240 | reverse complement strand
GGCGTGTATATGTTTAGGCATTGTTATTCTCCAGTGGCATAGCTCCGTCCTCTGGATAATCAGTACAATAAATTCCTAATTGCTCTATATAAATCCCACCGTCAACCTGAATTGCTAAATTATCGCCGATAGTAAATTCCTGCTCTAATTCCTCGTTAGTCATTTCGCCATGAGGAATCCCAGCAAATTTACATACTGCTAATATTTGTTTACCTGTAAGTGTTATTCTATTCATCATTATTCTCCTTTCGGTGGTTCTGGGAATTCCATCCAATGGGTAATACCTATGGTGAGATACCATTTAGTCCAGAGCTGATTACCGTTTTCATCTACTCCAGCGCCAATATCTTTGAAGCAGTCTTCAATATGAACCATGTCCATTCCTCCATGCGAGAAATACGCTATTACGCTATCGTCTCGTAACTCAGGCAACCTATCACTACATTTAACCCACTCCATAAACCCTCCTGTTATTCATCGTCATCACAGTCGCAATTGACAATTCGCTGACTTAATTATTTTGTATTTCTCAATTCTCTTACAACTCTGATTATTTCTGCGTACGTAGCATATTTAAATTTCTCAGGACGACCACGTTGAATATATTCATCTACAGACATCCGACGCCATTCAGGATGAGGCCTATTCCCACACAGAATAAATTTAGAATCGTCAACATCTTTTTTGAATACATCTATATTGATAGATTCTGACAGACCAAGACCGTAGAACATTGTTGCAATTATGCGGATCGTGGTCTCGCCTTTATGAATAATATGAATTACCTGCATAACAATATCCTCAGTTATTAGCATTCAACTCACCACAGCCCACTCGGAAATGAGCTGGGGTTAGTTAACTTAGGACCGCTCGTCGCTATTCTTCGTTTTGTAGATAACCAGTTCCGTTGCAATGTGGACACTCTTCGATTGGTGCATGAATGACATCCATCAACTCTGATAAGAAATTATCGATCATCTCTTTTAATTCCCATTCATTGCTTGCAGAAAATTCTTTAATAGGTGTATAACCATTATAATTCCTCTGGTTATGCGTCATCTCATAAATAGTTATTTCTTTAGATGTTGCTGTTTTAAAATGTATTTTTCCTCTCTGTTTTTTTGTTCTGGCAAACATATCTCGGTAAGAGAAAGTACAAGGCTCAAGTAAAGGTATTATCTTTTTAACTTCAAAGCAGAAATCATAATCACTAGTTATTCTGGCAAGTTTTGGATTTATATTATCTTTAACATGCTGACGAACAAGATCATACATCTCTTTTGATGATATTTTACATGGACTGCTGGCTAATAATGGAGCAGGAACGATAATGCTATCTATAAGAGAGTGTTTGATATTTTGATTTATTACAGAATATTGTTGATCTGAGAAGTCATATTTCCTAACTGCTGGATAATTAAATTCTGGTGTTTCTCTGAAATTATCAACTTCACAAATCAAATTAAAATTAACATCAATAAGAACTAAGTAATCAGGTACAACGTCATAAGTTAGAGAATAAAGAGAATATAGCACATCTTCATCAAATACATTCCGTTCATCGTATGGAATTTCCAATGGTAATTTTGTGCTTTGAAGCTCTTTATCTTTCAATTTAAAACGTCTGTTTTGTTTTTCACCAGTGATTAGTGCCTCTACTTTTTCTGGATATGTTGGTATTTCAAACCAGTTTTTCGCAAATGTTTCTGTAGCTTTGTGCCCATCAAATAAAAGCTTATCAATTTGTGTATTATGATAGTCGAACGAATAGCCACTGGTTACATTGCAGTCGGTAATAAAGCACTTGCCAATGTTAGTTTTAATAATGCTTATCTGTAATGCTTTTTTATTTTCCATTTTCCTATCCTCTCGCCGTAACCCCGCCCGACTCTAATCTACGGCGGGGCTTGGTTTTGGTTGAAATACGCTCTTTTGATGGAGCGCCATTTACTGCCGTAATGAAGCTGCTTAATGCGTTAACCGTGCCGCGTTCCTGCTTGGTTAAACGCTGTTTGGGTTCACGGTTGCTCCAGAATGCTTCTTTCCGTTGCTTTTGTAACTGCTCCTGCGTCTGGTTAATAGCGTTATCAATGGCGCTTTCCAGTTTATCGAAATTCCCGTACTTGTAATTTTCGTACATAAAACTTCTCCGTTAATTGGCTTTGATGGTGTAGTGATCGCTACGTTGTGGCTCTATCACAGTTGCGCCTACCGTAGTCCTGATTCAGTCCCATCTGTGAATACTGACTGATTACTTTTTGGCTCAGTCACCACACCTCAAAGCCAACTGCTCTTTGAACCACACTCTCGCAGTGGTCGCGCTCATGCCATTGAGTCCGTATGTTGGAATCGCCCGCGCTATCCTCAGCCGTAACCGGTGCGTGACTGGCGATCACGCTGCACTGCCGGAGCTGTTTTTAATATATAAACCTTGACCCGTCGCTACACAGGCTCACCATACGGTGACTCAGGGCTGTGTCATTACCACAGCATTAGCGCATTGCGCTTGCGGTCTGTCCGATTTGGTTTACATAAATTCTCCTTGGTTAATTACAACGCTCTCTCTGTCAGTGATGCCCGTTCGCGCCCATTTACAGGGGCTAATCTTCTCACTGACAGATTGATCAAGACGTTTGGAGTCCACAATCAACTACCAGCGATACATCGCATTTGTGCGTAGGGGTGTAACAGAGCTATACGCTGTTTTGGGGTTAGATTGTTAAAGAGCGAAACTTCCTTTTACTTTTGGCTCCGTGCCGTTGATGAATGTAATATACCTACAGGTAATTTGATTGTAAATACCCATAGGTAAACAAAGTGCGCGAAAAAGTTTACCTTATTGAATTTTCAGGTAAATTTTTTTCAATTTTGTTTTTAAAATGTGATGGGAATCAATGATTGGTTGATGTTTTAGAGGAATGCAGGTGTGAAGGCCGCATTATGCGGCCTGTAGTGATTAGCAGTGGAATTTGTATGCGCGTGATTGGCTGACCAAAACCTTCCCTTGGATAAATAGATCACTGGCCGATTCTTCATCCAAGTACCAGGTTTCGTATTTTTTGTTGTCTGAAATAATTGCTAGTTTTTTATACTGCAACTGTAATCTTTTTATATACAATTGATTACCCAGCACAAAAATGTATATACCATCTCCATCAAAACAATTTACTGAAATATCGACAAATATTTGATCTCTGGTTTCAAACGTGCCGGACATCGAATCGCCGTTTACAGCAATCATTCTTACATGGTCAGATGGCCTACCGCCAAACAGCGACCTCGCTTCCTCGCTGGTATACTCAATAGAACGGATAGTTTCAATGAATTCATCTCTAACCATAATGCCTCTCCCCGCACTTGCTTGCACATCAAATACTTCAACTTTGTAGTATTGGGAGTTGCGTTTAGGTTCTATTTTTGCATCTATGCCAATAACTCCATCCATCCAGCCTGGGGGGAGATCAAGTGCCTTTTGGATGGCTTGTACCATCTTGTCGCCAATTCGCTTATGCCCGGCTTTATTCGGTGGGTACAGCATGCGGGAAACATAAGATTTATCTTTTCCTATGGCGCGAGAAAACTCCTCTTGCGTCTCATAGCTCGACACAAGCTCTAGGAGCTTCATTCTTCTGGTTTCGTATAAATCAATTTCTATAGTCATAACCACATAATCCACCAAAAATACCTACTGGTAAATTGCCCGTAGGTATTTACAATCTGGTTACCTATGGGTATATTGATGCTGAATAAAGGTAAATAAAGGACAATCTATGGACAAGCTCAGGATGTTTTTGAACGCATTAACAGCAGAGGATCGAGAAATCTTTGCTGCTAAATGCAAAACGACGGTTGGTTATTTACGCAATGCGATTTCCTCAAGAAAGAAGCTTGGAGCCAGCCTGTGTGTATTGATTGAACGACATAGCAATAGTCATGTGACTCGCAAAGATTTACACCCTGACTGGGTGAAAACATGGCCAGAACTAGCAGCATAGTATTCACGCTCTTTAACAATCTGCCCTCACGACAAGCTACTGGTGAACCCTAGCAAACTGAAATAGCGCCGGGTAGTCACTCAGGCAATCGGGTATATCCCGTAAAGGCCCACTCACCAAGAGGCTCAGTCGTGCTAACCATCTATCTCATGATAGCTGACGATTCTGTATTTTTATTAAACAAAACTAAACATTAGGAATGTTACGTATGGAACACGTAAACGCCCGTATTGGTTGAATTAGCAGGAATTAGATTGGAAATGATGAATATTACTGAAAGGCGCCTCACCAGTGGTCGCTAGTGAGGCTAATTGTTCTAGTTGAATCATTTGGAATGAATTCAATAAGCGAGGTTAATTATACATGAAAAATAAATTTAATCACAGTGCTGTGCATAAAAATAACCGGCGTGATCAGGTTTCGTTTCTGAGCACATCTC
>NZ_JBEBMB010000107.1:0-1092 GCF_040081915.1 Xenorhabdus sp. SGI240 | reverse complement strand
GGCCACATGGAACAGTACAGCTGGACTGATACCCAACTGACGGGTGCAATCCCGGAGCTGTTGTGCCAGTTCATCATCTAACGTGACGATATCTTCCACGATTTTAGCGTGCTTATCGCGGCTGTTTCCCTGCACATCCAGTAACCCGAACGGCAGTGTCGGTGCTTCCACGTCGCCCAGTAACTGCTGGAAATAAGCCTGATGCACTTCAATCGGCACCTGACGGGTCTGGGCAATAAAATTGCGGTAAGGCAACGGGGCGGGCAGAGATGCTTCTTCACCCAGAATCAACGCCTGCACTTCGCTGAAAATAATTTCCAGTGACAGATGGTCACAGACCAGATGGTGGTGCAACAGACTCAGCCACCATAAATCGGCGTCGGGATCCTGAGCGATATAGGCGGCCAATAATGGTGCCTGCGTGATATCTAACCGTATGCTGTCCGGATCGGTCAGACGGCGTAGCTGGCTTTCGGCACTTTCTCCCGCGGATAACGTCAGCTCTGTGATCGGCAGGGGCGCATGACGGCAGACCACCTGTACGGGAATGGGAAGTTCCTGCCAGTGGAAGGCACTGCGTTGAATATCGTGCCGGTCAATCACCCGCTGCAACGCCTGCAAGAAACTCTCCAGCCGTGTCCGGCTGTCAAAGTGCATCAGAATATTTTCAAGGTAAGTATCACCGGTTTCTGCCAGTAAATGGTGGAACAGAATGCCTTCCTGCAACGGTCCGAGCGGGTAAATATCCTGAATATTGGCGACACCGCCCGGGACACGGTCAACAATCTGGTCAATTTGGGGCTGGGTTAAGGTTACCAGCGGCAGCATAGCCGGCGTAATGTGCGAACTGTCTTCGCGGATCAGGTTAGGCGGAATAGCTATTGCCTGCGCATCTTGCTCACTCTTCTGATGTAAGCGGGCGCTCATGGCTGCCAGCGTGGGGGCCGCGAAGACCGCGCTGACCGCCAGAGACAGCCCTTGCTGGCGCAACTGTTCGATCAGGCTGACCACCAGCAATGAATGACCGCCCAGTTCGAAGAAATTGTCATGACGCCCGACCTGTTCCAGCGGCAGAATCGATTGCCAGACGGC
>NZ_JBEBMB010000106.1:0-1092 GCF_040081915.1 Xenorhabdus sp. SGI240 | reverse complement strand
GGCCACATGGAACAGTACAGCCGGACTGATACCCAACTGGCGGGTGCAATCCCGGAGCTGTTGTGCCAGTTCATCATCTAACGTGACGATATCTTCCACGATTTTAGCGTGCTTATCGCGGCTGTTTCCCTGCACATCCAGTAACCCGAACGGCAGAGTCGGCGCTTCCACGTCGCCCAGTAACTGCTGGAAATAAGCCTGATGCACTTCAATCGGCACCTGACGGGTCTGGGCAATAAAATTGCGGTAAGGCAACGGGGCAGGCAGAGACGCTTCTTCACCCAGAATCAGCGCCTGCACTTCGCTGAAAATAATTTCCAGTGACAGATGGTCACAGACCAGATGGTGGTGCAACAGACTCAGCCACCATAAATCGGCGTCGGGATCCTGGGCGATATAGGCGGCCAATAATGGCGCCTGGGTAATATCTAACCGTATGCTGTCCGGATCGGTCAGACGCCGGAGCTGGCTTTCAGCATTTTCCCCCGCGGATAACGTCAGCTCTGTGATCGGCAGGGGCGCATGACGGTAGACCACCTGCACGGGAATGGGAAGTTCCTGCCAGTGGAAGGCACTGCGTTGAATATCGTGCCGGTCAATCACCCGCTGCAATGCCTGCAAGAAACTCTCCAGCCGTGTCCGGCTGTCAAAGTGCATCAGAATATTTTCAAGATAGGTGTCACCGGTTTCTGTCAGTAAATGGTGGAACAGAATGCCTTCCTGCAACGGTCCGAGCGGGTAAATATCCTGAATATTGGCGACACCGCCCGGGACACGGTCAACAATCTGGTCAATTTGGGGCTGGGTTAAGGTTACCAGTGGCAGCATAGCCGGCGTAATACGCTGGCTGTCTTCGCGGATCAGGTTAGGCGGAATAGCTATTGCCTGCACATCTTGCTCACTCTTCTGATGTAAGCGGGCGCTCATGGCTGCCAGCGTGGGGGCCGCGAAGACCGCGCTGACCGCCAGAGACAGCCCTTGCTGGCGCAACTGTTCGATCAGGCTGACCACCAGCAATGAATGGCCGCCCAGTTCGAAGAAGTTGTCATGACGCCCGACCTGTTCCAGCGCCAGAATCGATTGCCAGACGGC
>NZ_JBEBMB010000105.1:0-1954 GCF_040081915.1 Xenorhabdus sp. SGI240 | reverse complement strand
GTGGCATGAATGACATCACCGAATGGCTCAAACAGCGTTACAGCCAGACGTTTGATGCGGTTTACGTCCCGCCCGGTGCCGGTGTTGTGGTGCATATCACACAATCTCTGGCGATGGATTACGAAACGAAAGGCCGTAAGGTGCGCTACGACTTTAGTGAACCCGCTCAACATGATAATACTCAGGAAGCCTTAGATTAATGGAAACACCTGTCTTTCGATGGCTGTTCAGTGCCAGCCAGCCCTATTGCCTGCAAATTAACAGACCCCCACACGCTGAGCCTGTACCGGTTCAGCTCTACTGGCGGCCTGTCCATCAAAAAGCGTCCCGGCTCTGTCTTGCCATCGGCAATGCGTGTCAACCGCTGGGTGACGGTGATTTTACTGTCTTGCGCCTGTCAGACAAACAGTGGCAATCCATGGTGGCAGGCAACAACGAGACTGAGCCTGAACAGTGGGAGCGCCTGCCGTTTACGGTATCGGAGCTGGCCGTCCATCCTGAGTTTGCCACCTTGACCGCGATTGGCATTACGGAGGTTCAGCGATGCGAAAAATAAACGCTGTTGTCGTGCTGTGTCTGTCAGGGCTGATGGCCGGTTGTTCAACCTCGAAAGACACGTTGCTGCCTGCCGGCGGGCAGACGGTGCTGGCGATGTGGCAGGGCAATAAAGCCGGTCACACTACCGTGCAGGCAAGAGCCGCATTGCGCAGAACGTTGACTGGGACCGAACGCCGCCGGGCACTGGAAGAGCCTTACCATTACAGCCGTTCGGCTGCGCAGGAAATCAGCCAGCAGTTTCCCCGTCTCCCCAATCCCGATATGGTGATGTATGTCTTTCCGCATCTGGCGGCAGGCAATACACCGATACCCGGCTACAGTACCGTGTTCCCGTTTTATCAGCAGGTGCAGTATGCCCTGCCGGGTGAACGTACGGAGGCCCGGTAATGAAAAATCCCAACCCACTACATCGCCCCGGCCAACTGCGTGAAGCCGATGAAGCTGCGATTTACCGGGCCAGTCCCTCCATCATTGACTACCTGCCCTGGGTGGAGTATCTGGAAGACGGGCAGTGCCTGTTACTGGATGATGGTGTTTCCGTGGGTGCGGTCTACCATATCGAACCGGTGGCCACCGAAGGGCGTCCAGTGGAACGGCTGATTGAAATCCGGGATCAACTGGAGGATGCGATCCAGGACAGTCTGGAGGAAGACGATATCTCACCGTGGGTGGTGCAGTTTTTTTGTCAGGATGAGGATGCTCCATCCGGTTACCTCAATACGTTACGGGACTATGTAAAACCCTGGGCAAAAGATACGTTCTTTACAGCCGCTTTCTTGGCTGAATCTGAGCGCCATCTGAACAGCATTGCTCAGCCTGAGGGGATATTTTATGACAGCTTAATTACCGGGCAACCGTGGCGGGGGCAGCAGCGCCAGACGCGTATGGTAGTGTATCGCTGGTTGCCGGCTCACAAATCGCAGACACACCATCAAACCGTATCCCCGGTGGTGGCACTCAATCAGGTCTGCGAGCGACTGGTGTCGTCACTGGCGGCGGCGGGTATTGTGGCTGTCCGGCAGAATGGCGAGCAGATCCACAGTTGGTTGTTACGTCATTTTAACCCAGCCCCGGACTGGAGCATGGCAAAAGTCGATTTTTACCATACGGTGAGTTATGAAACGCCCATGCAGCTCGAACTTCCGATCCATAATGACTTTGCCGAAAGCCTGTGGTTTACCCCACCGGTATCTGATCCCGAAAACGGTGTCTGGTGGTTTGATGGCCTGCCGCATAAAGCGGTTCCGGTTGAACGCCTGCGCCGCCCGCCAGAACCGGGCACGCTGACGGGCGAAGTGAAACGGGGGGATAATATCAATGCGCTGATGGATATGATGCCGGCAGGCACCGTGGTTTCTTTGACCATCGTGGCGCAGGTACAGGATACACTGGAAGA
>NZ_JBEBMB010000104.1:0-8198 GCF_040081915.1 Xenorhabdus sp. SGI240 | reverse complement strand
ATCCGTTAAACCGAGGTTTTTCACAAACGCCGGTTTGTTGGGGATATCTGCGCCGTTCCGGGATTTTTCGAGGCGATTATTTAGGGCATCGGTTGTGGATTTCTGGCTCATTACCTGTAATGTACCACCACCTATAGATTGAACCACATCCGATTTATCGAATTTTTTATTCAGCTCATCGAGAATTTGATTTGTATTAACCAGTTTCCATGCTGAATTAATTTTATCCGGCGATGCTATATTGAAATTAATTTTGTTGTTATCAATCAGGCTCTGATATTCCCGCGTTTCATCATCCGATTGCAATACCGCACCTTTGGGATATCCGCCAATAGAATTAGCGTACTCCGGTGAGAATTTATATTTTCCGCCCTTGGATAAATGAACGATATTATCGGATATCTGATTAAATATACCGTTAAAATCTCTGCCACTTGGCGGCAATCCACCAGCCGTCACGGGCATCATAGTAATTTGCGGGAATCCTGTGTCCCACGTTGCTTTTTGGCTAGGTAAATCTGATTTGTAATCAGAGGGTATTTCGTCCTTTTGTCCATTTTGAGCAAAAGGTTTTGCTATTAAATTTGGGTTTTTCATTATTCACCTGTTATGCAAATGATGCCTGACCAAATGGTTGAAATCCGGTTCCGTAAAATCCGAAAAATTCACCTAATGGTAATTCTACAATGCTGATTTTTACTCCAGATGGGCGGGGTAATATTTGTCGGTTGTAAATTAGATTTTTTTCTAATTCAGATAATCTATATTCAAATACATATCTGGCTGTCATATGTCCGGTTATTAGATAATATGAACGGCCACGCAAAAAGCAACAACCCAGCCAATTATTAATATTAGGCGCGGTTGCATACAGTATATTTGAAAATGCCTTCATTAGAATAACCTCCCTGAATGTTGAATCATCCATCATATATGACGCATCAGTTCCTCCAGAATAAAATGGTGACTGGTCGAATGGTGTAAATTTTTTCGTTTCTTTAAATCCGAAATAATCAACATTCGGGTCGGGTATAGATAAATCTCTGCCAATACCAACAATACGCCCCCAAATATCTAATCCGAATCCTCTCGCCGTGAGAACGTTGACCGCCAAATTATAAAACTCGTCAGCATTAGCTCTGGGGTCGATGGTTTCATTTATTGAGTTGAGAATAGTGCAGATGGTAGGGCTATTGGCGTACTGGCTGAGTAATGTTTCACGGATATCTTTCATCACTCAATCCTTATATCATCTATAGATAATGTCGGAAACTCATCAATACCGAAATCGAGATAATTAGCCACAGCGCCTTTCTTCCTTGCTATTTGAACCGATATCAACCGCTCCCGTGTTGATTGCGCAGTCGCACAAATGTAGTCACTGGCAATGAGTTTTTTAGCTATTCTGCCTTTACCCCTGCCTGTCTCAAATTCATTCAAAACAGCTTTGCGAACAGCTTCCTTGTCTTGGTGTGTTAGACGTAATTTGTCTTCAAATGTCACAATAAACTCAATAGGAATATGATGTGGCCGGATAAATTTAATGTCATAACTGGGCGGTAGATAAGGGAAATTGTCCGTGTCCTCATATTTGACCGTCGTATTGCCCACAAAAGAACAGCCGGTTCCGGCTTTAGCCAAAATCTGTCGTGCTATCTCATTATCATCACCACCCACGACAGAGACAGCGATAGAATTTCTTATTAACGGGTAATTGGTTACTCCGGCTGTGATAGTTTCACTATCTGGGTTATCGACAACGTAACAGTCAATGACATTTTTAATATTCGAGACTGCACCATAGGTGGCGGCATTGGTGTTTTTGGCATTGATAGCGACAGACTCCTGCCGTCTCAGTTCAAACTCCTGCCGTGATTCGTCATCCCGGCCAACAATAGCAGCCGTTTTATTGATAACCGAGTCAACGCCATTGATATTTTTAACAACGCGGTTAATGGCGCCAGTCGAGGCTGAAATTCTGCCCGCAACATCACAATGAGCGTCGACTGTTGCAATGCCATTATCACCAATGATTGCCTCTACCTGAGTGCTCCATGTTTTTCCAGCATCATCTGTGACCTGAAATCCGGCAGGAATAACCGTGTTTGCCAGTCCGTTAATCGTGACCTCAGCAACAGATTTTGTCGCCCGGTGACGCTGGAGAAAATAGATATAGCCTAATGCATCCTGCATCATGCCGTCAGCGTACCGGGGATCGAAACTGTTCAGGAGGTTGATAAAAAAGTTTCGCTCATCGGTGATGATGGCTGTCAGAGTAGTGACTAATTGGCCCTGTGGTGTGTCCATTGATTTATTGAGATTATCGCCAAAACAGGACTGCATTAGCCGCCACACTCCCGCGATTACCTCATCGGTCGGTGGCGCTAATATCCCCTGTGGGGTGATTTGTAGTTTCGGTATCATAGTTCTATTACTCCCTCCCGCCCGTCAATGTCAGTAAATTTAATTCTGCCCCGCACAATCCGGTCATTTGCCGTACTCAGTTCCGCTGTGGCAGAAATTACGCCCTCGACTGACATCGCGGCGTCCTCCAGATTTTTTCTGTACATCGCCAGTGAGTATCTGTTTTTACCTAATATTTCCTCCAGATAGGGGATGCCCGCCCCCTGTGAGTAGTACATATCTTTCACAAACACCCGACAGGCATTAGCCACTGATTGCGCTCTGGCGTACTGGTCTGAGGCAATAGCAATATTCCCCGCCACATCGAGAGTGAGATCCCATGTGGCAGGCATTAGAAATAATGTCCGCATGTTAAGCCTTTTGGTTAGGTGGGCTGGTGTTAGCGCCTTGCCCGTGTTCTGGGTGGGTATGACTGTTATAGACTTGGCGCATTCCCGCCATTGATAGGGAATTACTGGTTGTGTTATCGGTAATGTCGCTTTTGGCCTGAATAGTACTGGTCGTCTCTACTGGTGCATCTAAAATGATTTTCGTGCCTTTGACATTCACTACCCCAGTGGAAACAACGTTAATGCCGCTATCCAGAAAATGGACATACTGGCTCGGTGCGCCATTGAGCAGGCCGCCGATATAGAGGCTGTCAGACCAATCGAACCGCCGCCGGCTCTCCGGCGGCGCTGAGTTCTTGGCTCGCTTCACCTTTGAAATGTCACGGGTACAAACGAGGCAAATACCCAAATCACCGGGTTTCGGGTCGAGAATAACGGCATTTGCACCTCCCTGATATCGAAAATAGGGCACGTTGTAGATAATGGCATTGTTATAGACATTCCCCGCGCCATCGACTTGTTGCACTAGTGGCAGAATGTCAACATAACCCACAGGAGCAACGCCACCACCCTTGACCTTTTCCACCCTGCATATCGTCACCGTGCCTACTTTGCCGATGAGCGACCAGATGATCGCCTCCTGACTCCGAGCGCCACCTGCCATAACCTGTGGGTCATATAAAGAAACTTGTTCATCATTTTTTGATTGCGACATAGTTATCACCTCTTGGGCTAGCGTTAACTTCCATAAACCACTGCGCTGAGTCCTGTTCTGTTTCAAGAATTATTCTGATTCCATATACCAACCAATCACCATTACAAATGGCTATCTGACTGTCGGCAATGCGGACAATGCCACCGAATCTTACCAAGTGGTTATAGAAGCATTTAAAATCAACACCCCTCATTGAAGGAACCGGATAACCAATTAACCCAGCATCAGGGGAAATAACCGGAACTTTCAATGTTCTCCGAGGGGAATCTTTGTAAGTAACAGCTACGTTCTTGTTCTCAATATACAACTCCAGATTAGCGGCATGGGCTAATTGCCGGATTTTCTCGATGCTTGTGTTATGCAAAGACACATCGGCCAGCTTTACACTGACGTCGTTAGACTCAAATGAATACCCAATGCGCTTGCAAATGTTCGCTATGATAGTAACTACATCATGCTCACCCTCATAGCTCTCAGCATCCTCCCCCATCATTTTATCCAATACAGCAGTCTGAGACTCAATCACCAGCGCCACATTAGGCACATCGCCAAAATCAGGGTAAGCAAAAGTTATCCCACCTTTAAACACCTGCGACAATTCTTCGCCTTCCTCACCGGCCTCAATCGTTACGTTATTGCGCAATGCTTTTAATGTACCCCACTTTCTACGCAATAATTTTTCCATTGTTTCCATTGGCAACCCGTAGGCTTTAATTCGCGCATGAGGCGTAATGGCGCCATTGCCGTAATTAATCTCGGCGCTGATCCGAAGTCCGGTTGCAGAGAGTTTATTTTGATTACTGGAGGTGAATGATTCGTCTTTACCTGAGAGGGTGAGGGTGATTCTTATTGATTTTCGATTAAAAGCCATTTATCCATACCAACCTATATCGAGAGCCTAATTGTGAATATTCTGGATCGGTATTACCTTCTATATCTGAGAACACCAGCCACTGACAGATATAAGTCATATTCCGACAAACACGATTACATACCAGATATTCCCCATTTTTCTTAACAGTAGCGAATAAATTATCGAGTCTTGTTTCTAATGTTAAATCGTAATTATCACTTTCTAAAAAAAAGGAAAGAGTTTGATTCGGAATTTTTTCTAAAGGTATTTCGGTTATCATTAAAAACTCCCGTTACTTATTTGGTTAACCATATTTTCAGCTTGAGATTTTATATCTGATAAATCTTTTCCTATACCTTTAAATCCTTCCCATAAAATTCCAGCACCTTCTTTTCCCTTTACTAGCCATGATTTATTTTCGTCATCATATAAATCACCAAGATCATTCACCATTTTTTCTAATGAACCGCTGGATGCGTTAGATTCAACTTTTTGAGTTTTATCACCGGTATCCTTTTTCTTGGCATCATCGGGGTTTTTGACCTGTTCCTTATCATATTTGACTGTCACCTCCCTGATTTCCTCAAGATGCAGGTTCACTTTAAGCAGCGTCGCCCCATCTTTAGCCTCTCTCGCAATGTCATATCCCACGATGGCGGCATTGGTGTAGACGAATTCAGGTGTGATAACGTGAAATTTCAGTGTGCTTTTCGCCAAAATTTCTAGCTGAGACAGGAAAGCGCCGCGCTCCAGTGTACCGCCTGAGCTTTTACTTAATTGAACAGTGACTTTGTACGGTTCCCCGACTTTGTTATAAGTAGCGAATGAGCCGTTTTCTATCGGTGCGCTCACTACACGATACTGATTCTGGTATTGCAGTGATATCACGCTGTCGGCTAATAGAAGAGGAATGCCATATTGATTGAAGATCCCCCAATAATTGCCAAACAACTTATTTATCAATGCAGCACCGCCCAGACTGATACCCGCATCCATTGCAGCATCGGGGATCCCTTTCCAGTTGGGAATATCGGGCATTTTGGGTAGTTCTGGCATTCCGAACATAGAGCACCTCGCTTTTTGGGTGTAAAAAAACCGCAATTAAGCGGCGTTAGAAGTGAAAAACCCGCCGAAGCGGGTTGTTACGAGTTGATTGCTTATCGCCCAATGCGCTCACTGGCAACTTTATAGGCTTTCGAGTCCTCTCTTTTGCCTACCGCTATCACCCAGATCACAATCTCTTCATCTATCACCTGATAGACAAGGCGAAATCCCGAAGAGCGAAGTTTTATTTTGAAGCAGCCCGCTAAATCGCCGTGCAGTTTGCCTGATTCGATATAAGGATTTTCCTGTAACTTTTTCAGTTTCTTTTTAAACTGTTCACGGATACTGTTATCCAGCTTGTGCCATTCCTTTAAAGCTCGCTCGTCAAACTCGATATTAAATCTCATCGAGATTTACCCGAATTCGTTTAGCAGGATTCTTGAGTCGCTCACGAACTACTTCCAAAATATCTTCGTCTTCGTCGCGTTCTGAGACCATTACGGATACTTCTGTAAACGGCAGTTTTTCATTTTCTGCCACATAGCGTAGGAAGAGCCGCATTGCATCGGAAGGAGAAAGGTTCATTTTTTCAAGTGCCTGATAAGCACTTCTTTTAAGTTCTTCGTCCACTCTAATCTGAATTGTGCTCATAGTATCTCCATATGTAATTACGTTTGTATTACATTGTATGTTATTTAATCTATGATGCAATCAGTTTTTTAAAATTTTAGCCGTCCGTGGCTTTGGACTAGAATATATTCATCGGCAGGGGGAGCAGGTTTTCAATGTAAAATCCGTATCGTCTTGCTACTCCGTCAATGATGCCCTGCGGCGTCTCAGTTCCACCTGTAAAAGTTTCAGTTTTGTTGAGATAGTTATCGTAAACCTCCATCTTAATGATGTATCTGAAATTAGGTGGCTGTTTTAGCTTTTTCTTTTTCACCTCACCAGTAGTCCAGTACTCATAGAGAACGTCATCGCACTCTTCCTGATAGCGGATAACTTTATCCCTAATCGATGCTTTAACTTTATTCGGGCTGATAGTCGCTAACCAGCCAGCTAATTTACGGAGAGCAAGGCAAGTCATTGCTTGTGAACCACCTTTTGTAGGTATAACGATTTCCGTGATACCTTTAGAGAAGCGTGTTTTTAACTTCTCTAACTGTGACTGCCACGCTAACCCCATAAAACCAAGCCAATCTATGGGCCTTAAATTTCTTGGAATTGATGCTGACCCCAATATATCCACGATCCATAAAGCCTTTTACTCGAACACCGCTGCATAATTTATTGGTAAAGATGCCAGTTTCGGGATTGTATTTGACTTGTTCTCGCAATATTGCCAGTTCTATATTTTCATCAGGCAATATTGCTTTGTTATAACGGGTTAGTATCATTTCATTCTCCCGGCAATACTGTATGAACCCTGTCGTGACGTGTTGAATACATCACCCTCATTTGTTTTCGCATAACCCATCGCTCGGACAAAACCTTCATATCTCCGGTGTGCTGCTGAACAACGGTAAATGGCCTGCCTGTCTCACTACATCGATATCGAGCCTCCTCAACGGCTGCGGGTAGGTCTGTGAATGTCATGACTCCAGCTCCCATATCTGAACATCCAAACAGCCACCGGCAACCCGTTCACCCCGTATGATCCGCATATCATCAATCTGTTCATCATCCGCCCAGAAACTGGCATGAGTCAGCGAATCGAAAACTGCTTTAGGCAGGTTATCGAGATCTCTTCGTCGTCTGTCTGGAGGATTGGCTGTAATTGAGATTTTGATGCGGGATGTGGTGTTGATATTGAGGTTCTGCTGCTTGATGAGTTCTATGATTTTTTGTCGGTATTTGGTGCCTTTTTCTGAGATGTAATGGCTGCGTGCGGTATGTCGCCAATAGGTATTATTCGATGGCGGCCACGGCAATTTTAGATTGTAGGTTTTCACGTCAAATCTTACCCTCCGATAGTAATACTGCCTGCGTCCTGATTACACCCTCTAAATGAGCCATATGTGCATAGTCAACGTCTGTCAATCTCGTTCTGCGGTCTATTTCGTCGTGACACGCTGAACAGGCCCATGCGCCCAATAAATCAGGCGGTTTCATTCCTGTACCACAGATGCCAGCCATTCGATAATGAGCCAGCACCACAGTTTCACTATTGCCGTTACAGATGCCCGGAATTCTGACCTGACATTCTCGGCCTCTAGCCTCTTTCCGTAGATTTGCCACCCCTCTGTTCCTCTCTAATCTCATGATGTTTTTCTATGGTGTAGGCATTACCAGCCGAGAAAACGCACCCAACATAATTAACATTGCCTGTGCGGCCAAAAATAGCATTGAACAGATATCTGAACGCTTTTTTTACTACCGGCCATCGCCTGAAATCTTTCTCGTCTCTGATAACAAGAGCAACATTTTCATACCCTAGACGCACTACCTCTTTTCTTAATTCATCCACCTTATCCCCCTAAATCTATCCCCATAATCAGCATGAGTGCTGTCCAAAAGCCGATGAATAGTAGGTATCTCACTGATTCTGCTCCTGTTTGAGTTTCATGTACTCGCTGTCGTCTGGCACTGTCACGAAACAACCAATACCCGCAGCCCACTGTTCAACTTGCTCCATGAATCGAAACATCTCGCCCGTATCCAGCCTGGATGTCTGGCGTAGCGTCCTGACACGCTCAACTTCCTGCGTTCTGGCATCAATCCGCTCCACAACCTCATAGCCCAAAAATGTGTGCTTGAGCATGTCCTTAACTTCATCCGGTGAGTATTTCGCCCCGTTGGATTTCAGATAACGACTAATCTCGCCGAACCACAT
>NZ_JBEBMB010000103.1:0-1374 GCF_040081915.1 Xenorhabdus sp. SGI240 | reverse complement strand
CCCTTTCAGGCTACGGGAGTTAATGAGATGGTCTTCCCCACCTTGTGAACCATACTCTTTATAGAGTATTTTTTCTGGAGAGTCCATCATGCAAAACGTCACCCTTATTGGTATCGATCTCGGCAAGCATTCTTTCCATATCCATTGTCAGGACAAATTCGGCAAGACTATGCTGCGTAAAAAATTTACCCGCCCAAAATTAATGGAATTTTTAGCGGGGTGTACATCGACTACCGTCGTGATGGAAGCTTGTGCGGGTGCACATTTTATGGCTCGCCGGATCGCTGATTTAGGCCATGATGCGAAGCTGATATCTCCGCAGTTTGTTCGTCCTTTTGTCAAAAGTAACAAAAATGATTTCGTTGATGCAGAGGCGATATGTGAAGCAGCATCACGCCCCTCAATGCGTTTTGTCCAGCCGAGAACGGAGACGCAACAGGCGATGAGAGCACTGCATCGTGTCAGAGAATCACTCATCAAAGATAAGGTAAAGACCACTAACCAAATGCACGCCTTTTTGCTGGAGTTTGGTATCAGTCTGCCAAAAGGCGAGGCGATCATTAAACGGTTATCTCTGGTTCTGGCAGAACACGACGTGCCCGATTATCTGAGCCGTTTGCTGATGAAATTACATGCCCATTACCTTTATCTTGTCGAGCAAATAACCACGTTGGAATTAGAATTAAAACAGTCCATCAAAGCGGACGATGCGACTCAACGCATGATGACAATACCGGGGGTGGGACCCATTACCGCCAGCCTACTTTCATCCCAGCTTGGTGACGGAAAACAATTTTCATGCAGCCGGGATTTTGCTGCTTCGATGGGGCTTGTTCCCCGACAATACAGTACAGGGGGAAAACCGACTCTGCTGGGTATCAGCAAACGCGGCAACAAAAATTTGCGCCGATTGCTGGTTCAATGCGCCCGGGCGTTTATGATGCGGCTTGAGCATCAGCATGGGAGACTTGCCGAGTGGGTTAAGGCACAACTGAGCAAGAAACATTCGAATGTGGTTGCCTGTGCACTGGCTAATAAGCTGGCACGAATAGCCTGGGCAATCACGACTCGGCAAAATGAGTATCAGGCCTAATAGAGGCTGGCGGATTCAATAACTTAATGATTAAACAGTGAAATACACGTTACCTATCTGGTTTTGCGAAGACTGATTATTGATGACATGAACGGCCAATCGGCCTGATGAATAACCTAAGAAACAAAATGGCTCATTGAAGCCGGGGAGTTTTTAAGGTTCATCAGGCGCAGAACTCATCGTGGCGCGGGTATCCATACTCATAGAGACGCCGGATAGATTTAAGCAAGCCAACCATACATCAAAATGAGTGTTGCAAAAACGGGGAAGACCATAGATTT
>NZ_JBEBMB010000102.1:0-2383 GCF_040081915.1 Xenorhabdus sp. SGI240 | reverse complement strand
TGTGGCATTTGAGTAATCGAATAGCCAGAAAACTGCTTTCTCATACACTGGGCATTTTTGCTAATTTTAAACAAGGTAAAAGTCAACGCGACTGGCTTCAACAAGCCCATGTCATAGGAGGCTAAAGTTGAGCATCGCGTTCGTAAAGGTCAATTTTACGGGGTGCAGTTCGTTTACGGGCTTGTTCAAGCAGAGGGCGCATCTGCTCAAATTGCTCACGGGTGATATCACTGGGGTAAACTTTTCTCATCTTCAGATTATCAGGGTTCAATGTATTTTAGTAAAGACTCTGAACAGGTTGTTAGAGATCGACAGTGAAGAAAGACGAGAGATACTGTTTTTAGACAACTTAAACATCATTACAAGCAAAAAGGAATCTGATGCACCTGGCAACAGCGTTGGTAAATCAACTTTAGGAAGAATTCTAGACTACTTGTTTGATGGCTCAATTAACCCTATCTACATTGATGATGAGTTTCAAACACCAAAACAAGAGATTGAACAGCTTTTCACCAATAGTAAAGTATACGTATCACTAGAATATCTAGGTTTAGACAATCAATACAGCGTTATCAAACGTAGACTTTCTACTGATGCAGAGCTACAAAGCTACATTTTGAATGGGCGCGAAGTAACAAGCAAAGAGTACATCTCTCATATCATGGGTAGCATTTTCAACGTTTACTCTGCTAAACCAACGATCAGAAAACTTGCTCCGAAATTCTTTAGAACAACACAACACCGTATGACAAAGACAGTTAACTTTGACAACGGTAGGAACGTTTCTAAGTCGGATATCAATACTGTCTTTCTATATTTGTTCAACTTTAATGACACTGAAATACTCAGTAAAGTCCATAGGTTAAAGACCACAATCAGGGGTTATGAAAGAAACCTAAAAGCATTCAATAGTGTGATTTCTCAAGACAAGATTGTTGGCTCGATATTCAAAATAAAACGAGAAATTGCTAAGTTGGAAAAGTCTCTCTTATCGTCTGAAAAAGGGATCGATAAGCTAGAGATCGTATCTAAAATCAACACGATTGATGATGAGCAAAACTCCTTATCTGATGAAATACTGTCGTTAGATTTAAAGATAAAAAACATCTTCAAAACCAATGAAATACTCAAGAATAATGAACAACATCATTTGCTAGATGAGTTGCAGACAATTTATGAATACGCATCGGTTAAGATAGAATCCACGCTTGAGGATTATCAACAAGCACTTGCGTTCCATGAGCATCTTCTAAGTACTAAGCGTGAGTTTGTTTCTCATGGGCTAGATAAGCTTCAAGAGAAATATGAAAAAGCAACTGTCAAATTCGGTCAGCTAAAGAATCAGAAGCAGAGCCTTTTCGACGAACTTAAGTCGAAAAAGAAAATAGAAGAGATTTCTGACACGATGAAGTAAATTGGCAAACTGGACAAAGAGTTAGCCAAACTAACAGCCATCATCGACAAAAAAGATGACATCGATTCAAAGCTGGTACTTGAAAGACAAAGCTTAACTGAGTTGTCAGGGGAACTGGAAACTGAGCTTAGTAACGTAACCTCTTTTGAAGAGAAATACATCGAAAACTTCAAAGACTACACTCGTTATTTTTATGGTGTTGAGTACAACTTCAGTCTCCATTTAGATCAAGAAAAAGGCGAATGTGCCCCACATGTAGACGATGTGGAGTCAAACAACGAAGGCGGATTAAAGAGACTTGAAGTTGTTACGTTTGATCTAGCATACATCAAGACCGTTTGTGACAAACAAGCTTTGAGGCCTAACTTTGTACTGCACGATTCCATTGATGAAATCGACATTCAACACGTTCGCAAAATGTTTGACGAGTCGATTAAACTATCAGGGCAACATATTGTATCTATGCTGTCTGATAAGCTAGTTCAAGAAGATTACCAGAAGTATAAACGTTACATCATTTTGGAACTATCTCAAGATAACAAATTCTTCAAACTGTAATGCCGCTGGCTGCTAATTTAGCAGCCTTTTCTAGAATGTTACTATTTAGATAGCCAATGATAAAAAACTCAAAATCAGCATGAATAACTTATAGTAAACAAGTTCTATGTAAAACCAATGGACAGCAACTCTGACAAACCGACCGCTAGTTTCAAGCTTAACCCTTTACGGATCGTAGCAGTCAAATAATACCGCTAACTAGGCTGACTTTGTGCAACCGAACTATCTAATTAATGAGTTGTCTTCAAGTAAATCTAGTCGAATGTCATCGGATATCGATTACACAGCTTGAATTGCCACTGCTTTAGTAGCCATTTTTTGGCTGATTAGTGCTGACTTCCGCTCTTCGCGCATATCGGAAGGCCTCTAAAATTGAATGGACCGGTTTTTCAGGATACTTATAATATCTGT
>NZ_JBEBMB010000101.1:0-6150 GCF_040081915.1 Xenorhabdus sp. SGI240 | reverse complement strand
ATGCCTATTCCTACCGCGACCGTTTAATTGAAACCGTGATTGGTCAACTCGCCGGACAATTTACTATCGAGAAGTGCTGGGCACGGGATTTGTGGCATTTGAGTAATCGAATAGCCAGAAAACTGCTTTCTCACACCTTGGGCATTTTTGCTAATTTTAAACAAGGTAAAAGTCAACGCGACTGGCTTCAACAAGCCAATGTTATAGGCAGTTAAAGTTGAGCATCGCGTGAGATAAAGATATTTATACCCATTGAAATATAAGTGATATAAGAATAACTATATCATTTTGAATATCACTTTATTTTTATTATATCTCTTATGTATTTACCATGATTTTACATAGTAATCAGATAATTTGGAGCTGTGTATGCCATTTGTCATTTATATTTTCTCATTATGTGCGTTTGCACTCGGACTGACAGAATTTTTGGTTATTGGGCTTGTATCCGCCATTTCTGATGATTTCCAGGCGTCCGTAGATATTGTGGGCTTAACAGTCACAGCTTATGCTGTGGGAGCTACTATTGGAGCACCATTCCTCACCGCAATAACGACAAAATGGTCACGAAAAAGTGTCATGCTTACAACGATGATCATTTTTTCTCTCGGAAGCCTAGCTGCAACACTTTCCAATAATGTCGAAACGATGATTGTCTCGCGATTCGTAGCTGGTCTTGCACATGGATTATTTTTGGCTGTTTCTGCCAGCGTAGCCACTGAACTTGTTCCCCCGAAGAAAAGTGGAGCAGCAGTTGCATGTGTCTTTTCCGGATTAACTTTGGCACTTGCTATAGGTGTTCCTATAGGTACATATTTAGGAAGTGTGATATCTTGGAAACTTAGTTTCTCTTTGGTTACAATATTTGGATTAGTTGGTCTTATTGGATTAATTTTTTGGATGCCTGCTAATACAGGGAATAAAAGTAATATTGCTGCTCATCCAATAAAATCGTTATCTTATATATTTAATCCAATTCTGCTGTTAGGTGCATTTGTTACTGTGCTGGGATATACCGGAGCATTTACTTTATATACTTATATTTCACCTTTTCTTTATCAAGTAACAAAAGTATCTATTCAGACCGCAAGTTATATGATGCTGCTTTACGGAATATTTGCTGCTATTGGAAATATTATCGGTGGTAAGGTAACAGATGCTCTGGGTGCTGAACGCTCTGTCATGATCATTTTATTTTTACTCAGTTTTGATTTAATACTTATGTATTTTTTTGGTCATTCACTGGTCGTAATGGGGATTCTTATTGCGATTATTGGTGCTATTTCGTATGCAGCAGTACCCGCGATGCAAGCTAGGGTAATAAGTATTGCTAAATATTATGTTCCTGAAGCCGTACCGATTGCTTCTGGACTTAATATTGCAGGTTTTAACTCAGGAATAGCGCTAGGATCTATTGTCGGTGGAATACTTATCTCTCACGTATCAATTAATTACCTTACATTAGGTGGAGTTATGATCTGTTTGGCTGGAGTGTGTGCCATGATGTTTACTCCAAAACAAACTAAAGTGTTAGTTCATCAGGATGAATAATGTTTTTTTGCTTTTTATATCCATCGCAATAATTTGATATTATCGTGGTTTTGGAGTTTATATGGTATTCAGCCTTATAAACTCCAATCTAAATATCCCGCTTATTAAGGCAATACTCATTAGATAATGTAATGAACATATCCCAACTACTTGGCTCAGAGGGGGCTGGGGGTACGCATGAAAATATTTAGTGGATAATGCCTTCATTTTTAGAGGAAAGCTGATGAAGGAATTAGTGGATGTTTTTTCTGATTTTCCAGATCCACGTTATCAGGGAAAGGTCAAACACCATTTTATTAATATCTGTAGCGGCTCGCATTTATCTGTAAACCTCCGCACAAACTGACCGTGTGTTGCAAGGTGAGTTCACCGGAGGTTTACGTTGCAATTAGTGAGAGCCGAAAAACCGGATAAATGCGAGTCCGCCGGATTATAAACGCGAGCCGCTACAACTATCCTGACAGAGGGGGTAACGGTGCGGCTATGAAATCTCAGATACTTCACTTAATATGGCGAGTTAAAAATGTCCGTTTTAGGGGGCAAGTACAGGCCAATTTAGACCTGTTTGCCCAGCACAGAGCCTCTTTTCTATATCCGTTAAGTTATTTTATACTATGAAATCTTGGCGATTTCACCCTGAAATTTTTCAAATAAACGTAATAAATTCATTTGGTTATATGGTGGAATTATCTGGAGAATTATTCGTTTAAATTGAAGTGTTTTCGCATTAACACCTGAATCATTTTTTCCAGTTCTTCCTCGAATCCTTTTGGTACGCGGTTAAATTCAAAGCTCACGGATCTGTCTTTAATCCGTTTGCGGGCAAATGAATTCTTATCTTTGAAGTCCCAAAGAGGGATTATCTGCTGCTTTTCTTGTGCAGTTTTTTTTACGTTATTGCTGCTGAAATCTTTAAACAGTTTGATGATGATTGATTTCATTTCGTCGGGAGCTACTGGTTTGGTTTTATCCATATTCTGGATATCATCACGCACACAGCTAACGACTTCATCAATCGGAAGTTTGTTTCTTTGGATGTCAGCGGTGATGTCCAAAAGCGCTTTATAATCAGGGTAACTCAATTCTGCGATGACAGGGAACACGGCGACAATATCACTAGGTACTGAAGCACACTGAATTGCGCGAGTCACTTTGGCTTGTGACATGTTGCTAGACTCAGCAATTTCCTTTTGAGTCATTCCTCCTTCTCGCAGCTGGAGCAGACGCAAACCGACTTCACGAATGTTGTGCTCTCTTGCAGTCTGGATATCAGTGGCAAGTTGTCTTGCGTCATCGGCACTGATATTTGTGTTCGTGACTAAGATATCTAAACCAGCACCACAGAAAATAGCAGCGGCACGTCTGCGAGAACCATCCAGAATTTCTATCTTGCCATCAATACGACGACCGATTGCCGGGAAGAATTGTTGAAGATTGATGGTGCGCATGATGTCGCTGACAGATTCTTTTGTCAGTGCGCTTTGATCCCGGCCATTGACTAAAAAATTAACGGTAGTTTCGGACTCCAGTTTATCGGCAGGGATGTGCTCTAGTTGAAATATGGCAGTTTGACCCGAAGCCAGTGTGAAACGCTGTTCTGTAGTTTGGTTTTCCGCTGGCGTATCCAGGGATACTGAATTGAATGTTCTTCCGATAGTTGGACGTTTTTTATCTTGCATTGTTGCCCCTGTTAACTCTGATGAATTCAATTCGGTCAAAAACGGCTTTGGCGAAGTCTTCTGCGGCTGTTTTCGCATTCTTCAGTGCTTCCCCACTGCCGATATACGTGGCAGGATTTGCGGAAATAACGGTGTCGAAGGACTCGCCGCAACGCTCGAACCCGTCCAGTCGCGGGATAGCGAAATCAAGCATGTCACCACCAAAAATCTCTTTTGCCAGGCTATGACACAGCTTGTGATCAGTTTTATTCACTAACTTGGACATAAAGCCGATGTTACCGCTGAGCCGAGTTGATGCACCTGTTGACTCGATCATTTCTATCAGCTCCGGCAAGCGAGCAAGATATTTCAGTGTACTGTGAAAATCCACTTGTGCGGGTGGGATTGGAGTCATAAGAAAGTCTGCGGCGGCGATCGCGTTAGACAGAAAAGAGTCCAAGTGTGGTCCGCTGTCGATAAAGATGAAGTCGTAATCGTGTTTCACTTTATCGATGATATTCTCGCGAAGGACGGTATAGATGTTCTGGTTTGACAAATGTTCTGCGCAGAGTTCTTCCCAACGTGATGCGATGAATGCGTCTTCAATGGATGCCGGAATAATGTCTACGCCTGCAACGACTGAGGATGTAATAAATTCAGATAGTAACTCTTCACGCGAAACATTTTGCAGCATGGCTTGGGCTGATGTTGTATCAACAGAACCGATAGACTGTTTATGATCAAGGAACATGGTTGCCGATGCTTGTGGGTCAAGGTCGATAACCAAGATCCTAAGGTCTTCGAAAATCAGGTGTGGATGAGTGCGTAATGCATGTGCCAGAGAAACTGTACTGACGGTTTTAGATACTCCCCCCTTTAAATTACCGATAAAGAAGGTCAATGCTTCGTGATAGCGATCCCGGTATTTGGGAACGCCTCTGTGATGGTACAGATCTATGATGTTCTCAATTGTCATCGCGTACTTGGATGAAGAACCTGCTTGCTTCTTGCCAAATACATATCCCTTCGCTTCCATTTCGTTAACGGCATAATCCACGCTGGCACGTGTTAACTTTGGTAATTTTGCGAGAGCCGCTTTTGAATACGTTTGATAATAAGCTGTTTTACTCAGCTCCAGCTTTTGGCTTTGGATTTGGTCACTGAGCGACTGGAGTAGACGAACTGACCTTTGCGCAACCTTATCTAATTGTTTATAGGTTTCATTCATGTTTTTACCGTATGTGTAGGTTTTTAGATTTTATTTAAATATCCTACATAAAACTATAAATGTAAATTTTTTAAATTGAAAAACGCTTTATTTTGTTTATTTTTCTCCATAGGTATTTAATGGTTATATTATTGTTTTAAAAGTAATTTAATTAGAAATTTCAGGGTGAAATCGCCAAAATTTCGCATCGATTTCAGGGATTGAAATGATGGAATCTTGTGTACTGGTTCAATCAGCTTATCAGGTGGGCTATTGAGAGATCACAAAATTCCACATAAAAAAGGAGAGCTGGTAAACATAGCAACGAATATATGGTTGCAGATAGTGTACAAAGTCAAAATAAATCAAAAAAGCCGTGGAGTTTAAAAATGGCCAAATCAGGCTGCCATTTAAATCTCACGGCTTCATATTAAAATTTATCATTTTCACAAACTGACTAAAAAACGAAGATGGGTTACTCCTGTGACTTATTGCGAATCTTGCGCTCAATAAGTTGACCACGCTGATCAAAATAACGACTTGGCCAGATCTCTGATGGATGCCGAGATAATCCGCGATGATCCATTCACCTTTAGGCCACGGTCTGCTGAATGCATTGGCGAGTGTTGATGAGCTGAGTCCCGTTTTACGGGAGAGAGCGGCTAAGGTAGTACCACGTTTGCGTAGTGCAGCAATTATGTCTGCTTGATGCCAGTCGTTTCTGATGTTGTTATTCATTCCTGCTACCCCTTCCCATTAATTAATATTGATGGTGGCGATTCAGACAGGGTTAGCAGACCGGCGCTTACTCCGGCGAGACGTGAGTCTCCCCCACCTGAACCGCCATAGAAAAGGCGAATGCAGGCACACTGGTAGAAATATCCTACCAGTGAAGTGTCCACAGGGTTGCAAATCCCTGACCATTGGTATTTGCCAATGGCGGGGTCACTTTAACTGATTACTTTATTTAACTCAATAACCGGACGACTAAGTTTAACGGCTATAAACCCGTTCAACATAACGCCCGCGGCCATCGCCATGACCCAAATCCATTGAAACCAGTGCCCTTGCTTCCTGACGGCTAAAACCATTCTGTTGGTAAAAAGCCAATGCATCCTGCGCCCACGCATAGCGCAAACTATGGGGAGAATGGCAACCGGTTAAACCAATCTTTGTGGTCTGTGCCCGCCAGTAGTTCATGGCCTGCTTGAGATCTGGTTTATCAATCAGTCTACCGCCACGTTGTTCTGCAATAACAATGGCCTGTTCAACAACTTCTTTCACCGCCGCAACATTCAAGATACGGGTTTGCCGTGGTCGGCCACCTTTGGTTCCGAACACAACATGCAGTTTCGGCTCTGGCTGTTCTAACTGTTTGCGCCAGCTCTTCAGTGAAGCACTGCATTGCACCGCTTCCTGAGAACGCAATCCCAGCAAGCGGGCGAGTTTCAGTGTGACGGCAAATCCGGCATCACGTTCAAGCGCTTTCTGGTAAACGACCTGAAACGCAGCATCAGGGATAGCCTGTTTCGTTCCGGCGCGACTGGTTCCGCTTAATCCCAATGCCTGATTACTCAGGCGTGGCGAAGTTTCCAGTTTCTCCCGGCCTGCCATGCGAAAAATATTGCGCCGCGCAGCCATTTCATTTTGCACAGTGCACTTGGCTATTCCCTGAGATAAACGGGCACTAACATACTGTTCTACATGTTTAGCTTTCAAATTATTAAGGTTTTT
>NZ_JBEBMB010000100.1:0-33773 GCF_040081915.1 Xenorhabdus sp. SGI240 | reverse complement strand
AAAGTCGAGCATCGCGTTAACTATTTAATACATAACCCATTACGGGAGATTCGAGGTAGAATAGGTATAACTCAGTCCTTCTTTTTACTTTTTTGTTTCTGGAAAATCCAAATTCGCAAAAATTGGACTGAATTTCTTTGATACCCCTATCATTTTGAAAAGGCATAACATATATAGACAGATTTTTACGGAAACGGTACGGCGACTTTCGCTAATTTTTAAATAAATTTTCAACCATAAAATCGATAAATACTCTTAGCTTGGGTGATAAGTATTTTCCTGAAGGCCAAAGTACTCTACATGTTGTTATATCATTATTAAAATCATCTAAAACAGTGATAAGTTTTCCTGTATTTACCTGAGAATGAATAGATAAATCAGGAATACATGCAATACCAAGACCATTTTCTGCACAACAAATTAATGGTTCAAGTGTGTTAATCACCATTCTGGTAGGCCATTCCGTCTGTAAAATTTGACTATGTTGACTGGTTGGCCAAATATCCAGTTTTCCTGTACTCTTATAACGATACATTATGCAGGTATGTTTAATAAGGTCCTCTGGTTTTTCAGGAATTCCAGCTTTCAATAAATAATCAGGAGAACCAACTAAGATCCTTTTATAAGAACCAAGTACACGAGCCATTAATCGTGAATCAGTAAGCTCTCCGATACGTATTACAGCATCAAATCCTTCTTCAATTAAATCGACCATAGCGTCATTACTATCTATTTCTAATTCAATATCAGGATATTGCTGGCTGAATTTTACGAATTGGGGCATAAATAACGCCCCAATTGATGGTATACTTACTTTCAATTTTCCATATGGCAATAATTGTGATTCGGAAAGTTCATTTTTCGCTGCCTCTATTTCGTCAAGAATGCGGCGACAACGTTTGAGAAAAAGAGTACCTTCCGGTGTTAAAGTCACTATACGTGTGGAACGATGAAAAAGTCTTACCCGTAACCTTTCTTCAAGACGAGCTATTGCTTTGCTGATAGCTGAAGATGATATCCCTAATTGGTTACCTACTGTAGTAAAATTGCGTGCTTCACTTATACGAACAAAAATTTCGAGAACACTAAGGTTATCCACCACTCTTCTCCCCATCAATGACGTAATTATCACATTTTTTATGAATTATAATGTATTGTAATACACATTCTTATACTAAGTACCTATTCCAAAATCAGAGTCTTAGAATAATAAAAAACCAATCTTCGAAGGAACAGGTGTAGATAAATTAGTTAAATTTTTCTGCGATGTCGATGATTTTTATCTAGATTTTATTTATCAACAGAAACAATTTCTTTAGGAAACTATATGATTCATAGCTACATTTAAAATTAGTTCGTGATTCACATGATGGACTTGGTCATAAAGTTTCATCCTTTATTTATCTAATTCAATATATTTTCTGAATAAAATCATCAAGAGAAAAACAGTCTATTGTTGAATATAAAATTCGATTTTATTTATTAAAATAATTTTAAACAGTTATTCACATCAAATAAATAACGCTAGCACCAAAATAAATTCAAACTAATCATCATATAATACTAAACGATGAAAATAATCTATCAAATAATGATTGTGTTAAACACAAAATAAAACATAACATTGGAAAAACAGTTTGATTGTTACCATTTAATTTGAAATAATTCGCTCCGCAAACACAGGGCTGACATTATAAAAACGATGAAAAACTCCTATCATCATCCATAATTATCTGTTTTAAAAAAGATTTAGATGCCGTCAGAAACCAACGCATCATCCTCCAACAACGCCAAAAAATTAAAATAGACGCTTTTATTTATTATGTTAATTAGAAAATAAAGTCTATCAAAAATAATTACACCCTATCGAAGAATAAAAAATTAATTAAGTTTTTTAATTAATAATCCTTTGTGGTTGTTACTGAAGAATGAGTGCTGATATGCAAAACTTACCTCACGTCAAAGCACTGTGTGCTGTCACACATCCTTACCGTGCTTGTGCCGAATATGATGCGTTATTTAATAACGCCATGTATGAACTGACGCTATATCACTGCGAACATACCCCTGGTTACAAGCAGTGGCTGACAGAGCATGGCTTGGATAAACAGACGCTAATGACACTGGATGATTGGTCAAATCTGCCTTTGCTATTTGCCAATTATTTCAAACGTAACCTCATACTCAGCGATAGTGCACATGATGCGTTGGAGCTGACGTCCTCTGGAACCACCGGACAGAAAAGCCGTATGCGCTATGACGCTGCAAGTATGGCCGCTGCCCAACATATGGTGGACTGTATTTTTGACTATTATGGCTGGAATACCCCTGATCACCCCTGTAACTACCTACTGCTTAGTTACGAACCCGCTGGTGCCGTCACTCTGGGTACCGCCTACACCGACCAATTCCTGTGTAAATATGCTCCGGTAAATCGGGCTTATTATGCTTTGCGCCATAACGGACAAGGTAATGAATTCGATCCCTTCGGTACTATTACGGCACTCCAGCAATTTGCCCAAGAAGGATTGCCCGTGCGGATTTTCGGCTTTCCTGCCTTTTTGTGGTTCACTCTGCAAAGAATGAAACAGATGGGACTGCCAGCACTGAAATTACATCCTGAGTCGCTGGTTTTCCTCGGTGGAGGCTGGAAAACCCATGCCGATAAATCCATTCCTAAAAAAGAACTCTATCAACGGATAACCGAACAACTGGGTATCCCTGATATTCGCTGTCGTGATGGTTATGGTTCGGTTGAACACCCAGTCCCTTATGTTGAATGTTCTCACCATCATTTCCATGTTCCAGTCTATGCCCGTGCCTATGTGCGCCATACTGCCAACTTGACCTGCCAACCTTATGGGGAACCGGGTTTTCTGCATCTTACATCCCCTTATATCACTTCCTGCCCAGCCCACAGCATTGTTACCAGCGACCTGGCTGTACTGCATTCCGGTGAAAGCTGTGGTTGTGAACTTAAAACAGATTGGTTTGAACTGCTTGGCCGCGCTGGCACTAGCAAAAACCGGAGTTGTGCGATTGCCGCTTCAGAATTGATTAAGAGATCTTGATATGTCTTCCGTAAATACTGTTTCTGTAAAAACCATGAATAATCCGATTTCTTCAAAACAATTGGCAGAACAAAAAATCGCGCAATTACGTAAGCGTTTACCTGATCTTCTGGCACGTCCCCATACTTCTGAGCAGGTTCTGGATTGCGCGCAACGCTTTGCCGAATATCTTGCCAATCTGAGTGAACATCCCTTGTTTGATGCTCAGACACAGAGATCGCTTATCGCTTTTTGCCAACGTGAAGCGCTGGAAGCCAAACTGGAGCGGGAACTTGGGCAAAATGCTTTTTCACTGCGTCGATTCGATTATAACCAGAACCGATATGAGACCTGGAAGCCATTAGGCTTGGTCGTCCATATTACGCCATCCAATGCTGAACTTTTGCCCTTTATGGCCGTCATAGAGAGTTTGCTGGTTGGGAATATTAACTGGTTACGTCCAAGCAGCAGCGATAACGGGTTTAGTGCTCAACTGCTGGCAGAATTTTTATCCCAGGATATTTCAGGTGATTTAATTGATCGGGTCGCAGTATTACCAGTGCCCGTAACACAATTGGCAGAGCTGTTCAGTCAGGCGGATGCGGTTTCTGCCTGGGGCAGCGATTCTTCCCTGACCTCCATTCGTGCTCAACTCCCCCCCGGTTGCCGCTGGATAGATTGGGGGCACCGTATCAGCATTGCCTGGTTAAGCCCTGACGCCGCCGATGATACCCAATTGGATGCATTGGCTGATGATATCTGTCGTTATGACCAACAAGCCTGTTCCAGCCCGCAATGTTTGCTGGTCGATAGCGATGAACCTGAGGTTTTACACCATATCGGGCAACGAATGGCGGCCGCTCTGCAACGCCGTACCGGATTGCATCCAGCCCTGAAACCGGATATTCAGGAAGCGGCTGAAATTACGACGCAAACGGCTTTCCAACAACTCGATTTTGCGTTTACACAAGTACGCGGTGAAATATGGCAAGCCGACGGCTGGCGAGTGATATGGCGACACGAAAAAGAATTAGCCGCGTCTCCTTTGTTCCGCACATTGCAGATACGCCCTGCACCCCGTCAGCATTTGTGTTCTATTTTGCTGCCCTGGCGTCACTATCTACAAAGCTGTGCTTTGATTACTCGTCAAACGCATATCACCGAAATGAGCCATACCCTGTTTGCTGCGGGTGTCAGCCGTATCACTCCGGCGGGACAGATGCATGACGGCTATCATGGTGAACCACACGATGGCGTCTACGCACTATCACGCTTTACCAAGCGGGTCTCTGTCAGCCTTGCGCCTGATTTAATGGCAGGTTGCGCCCACCTTGATGTCCCTCCACCACGTCCACGCGGATTAGAAAATCAGCCTGTCATGAATAAGGCAGATTTTCAGGTGCGGGTTCCTAACGATAAAGCTCGCCTGTTTTTCCGCAGTGGTGGCAGCAGTGGTACGCCTAAGTTGGCGGCTTATAGCTATCATGATTACCACAGGCAGATGCAGGCCGCAGCCGATGGCGTATTCGCCTCAGGGCTTGAACCTGCAACTGATCGCGTCATGAACCTGTTGTATGGCGGGAAGTTATACGGTGGCATGATGAGCTTCTTCACCATCCTGGATAAATTGGGCGTGGCACAATATCCAATGGGTGGCCCTACTGATAATGACTTTAGTGAAATCGCTGATTTTATCGTACATCAACGCATTAATACGCTGGTGGGTATGCCAAGCACGATACATCGGCTATTTCTAAATGAAGAAACCAAACTACGTCAATATGGCGGCATTCGTAAGCTATTACTGGGGGGCGAACCCCTCAATATAAACCAGCGAAATTTCCTGACCAATTTTGGCGTTACCCTGATACGTTCAACAATTTACGGTTCAGTCGACGCTGGGCCAATGGGTCATGCGTGCGCAGCCAGCGAGGATGGTGTTTTCCATTTAATGACTGATACTCAGTGGCTGGAAATTCTCAATATAGAGAATGATCAACCCGTAGCAGAGGGGGAAACAGGTCGTCTGGTATTCACTTCCCGCCACCGTGAAGCACAACCCGTCCAACGCTACGATTTAGGCGATCTCGGCTGCTGGATTAATCAACCTTGTTGTTGTGGCCTGCCTTCACCACGTTTCCGACTTAAAGAGCGCCACGGTTCCCTGTTACGTATAGGCAGTATTTTTTTCAATCTTGCTGATTTATCTGAACAATTGGCATTACCCGTGCAATGGATAATCAACCATAACAATAATGGTGTTGATAGCATTCAGCTATTGGTTGATCAGACCGATCCCCTCACTGTGCACCAAAATTTATTAAAAGATCCCAAAATTGCCGAAGTTGTTGAAGGAAACCTGCTGAATTTAGATGTTATTTCCATGTCAAGTACTGAGTTTCACCGCAATGAACATAGTGGGAAAACACCATTATTCATCGACTTGCGTAAATATTAATTGAGTAAAATTAAGATGATGACCAAAACGACATTGACTGATTTGCTCCATCATGCACGCGAGCATTCTGCTTATTACCAAGAACACTATAAGTCCATTCCCGATAATTGGGTTTTGGAAGATTTACCTCTCGTGGAGCCTAACTATTATTGGGCACATTCAAATGACTTACCGACATGGCCGGTGCTGACTGCACCGCTGGAAGGCGGGCATGTGTTTAAAACAGGTGGCTCAACCAGCGATGGGCGCTTGTCGGTTTTCAGTCAACAAGAATGGAAAGCCTTCATTTATTCCTTTGGTCAAGGCATTGCCCGCCAATTAAAAGCTGGGGATCGGGTGGCTAACCTGTTTTTTGCTGGCGATCTTTATACCAGCTTTATATTTATCCATGGCGCATTATCGAATTCACCAATCCCGATATTGGAATTTCCTTTCACCTGTAAGGTTGAGAATGAATTACTGATTAACAATATCCGCCTTCACAACATTAATGTGCTGGCCGGCGTCCCGGTGCAGTTAACCCGTTTAGCTCACTATCTGAAAGGGACGGAACAAACATTGCCAATGGTGGATACCATTCTTTACGGGGGCGAAAGTTTATTTGATTCACAGATCACTATTATAAGACAAGTGTTTCCTCGCGCCCGTTTAGGCTCCATCGGTTGTGCCAGTGTCGATGCGGGTTTGATTGGCTTTGCTGATCCCGATTGTAAACAGGGAGAGCATCGCGTATTTTCTGACGACACGATTATCGAAATCGTCGATGAAATAACTCACCAGCCCATTACTGTGCTGGGAAAACGTGGCTTATTAGTTGTCACTAACCTGCAACGACAACTTATGCCTGTGATCCGCTATCCTACTGGTGATATGGCGTGCTGGTGCGAGCCAGAGCAGACAGACCGTAAATTTGCCCTGCAAGGACGTGCTAATCAAGGCTATCGTATACGATTTGGCACCCTGTCATTATTCCCTGACGATTTAGCTACACAGCTATCACAACAGACAGAGCTTTTGGCCTGGCAATTGGAGCTAAACCAGAAAGCGGGGCAAGATCAAATCCGATTGTTGGTCGCAAGCTTGCAAACTGTCGATATCGACAAAATACGCCATCGCGTTATGGCAGCCTTTCCAAATTTGGCAGAAGCTAGCACACACCAAGTTATGCTGGAGATCGTGCAAACCGATATTGATAGCATGTATACACACCCACGATCAGGGAAATTGCTGCGAGTTGTGGATCTACGTCGTTATAACTAAGGTTGAAATCGATGACTATTTTCCAATCCACTATTCAGATCCGCAGCTACCAGTCTGGTGATGATAAAAGAATCAGCCAATTATTCCGTGAAGTTTACGGTGATTCGTATGTCTATCCTGACATTTATCTACCAAGGCTCATCAATGACTACCAGTCTACAGGGCAATGGTATTCTGCCCTGGCATTCCATCAAGGCCAGCTCATCGGTCATGCGTCTCTGGTTAAAGATACGGTACAGAAAAATCAGGCAGAGCTGGCACTTATTGCGGTGTGTTCCGATTGTCAAGGTCATGGTGTGGCTAAGTCTCTGGGCAATTATTTATGCGGCTATGCGAAAGAGCAAGGCTATAATTTATTGACGATGAAACAGGTATGTTCACACCCTAAAAGCCAGCACATCGCCCAAAATTTGGGGTTTTATTCTACCGCGCTGATGCTGGATTATATTGATTCTCCATTTGGTTTGCCAGAACCCGAAAGTATCATTCAGGGCATTTTACCGTTTAAATCATTGCCATTACCTAAGCTGAACTGGCCCTGGCCTTGGCAAGGCTGGATCACTCAAATCAGCCAATATGTTGGTGAATCATCCCAAAGTGAACCATCAGTGTATCGGCACTCTATTCTTTCTGAGCCTATTACCATCAAAAAATCGGGTAGACGTTTGGAAATCACACTATACAAAGTTCAGGCTGACTTTTTATCGGAGGTCATCGATCTTCCCTCTGGACAATTAATCTATTTGAAACTGCCTGCATGTGAAGAAGCGCTGAGGTTGTACTCATTGCTGAAAAAAGGCGGATTTCGCTTCGCCGGGCTTTGCCCGGACACACATGATGGATGGTTTTTGCTGTGGCTACGAGGCTACCAATTAACGCCCTATCAATTTCATGATATGAGTACTCAACATCTCTATCAGATGGAATTGGAGGGGTAACCATACAACTGATATGTGTCAAAAATCGCATTTTAAACAGTCTCTCAAATTTGAAATTTGCTTAAAAAAACACTTTACAAATGATATTGAGAACGATTATCATTATTAGCACTTTCAGTGCACCACCTTCAGGGTTCATGTGAAAGTACGACATTGCTCACATTGCTTCCAGTGTTTACTTTTATAAGCCAACTTTATGTTGGCTTTTTTTTCGTCTTGTCATTGCCTTATTTTTATTCAAATATTTTGAAATTTAAGGTTAAATTTCCCGTCTTTTCTATTTCATTCCTTCAACTAGACTACAAAAAAAATTTGAGGGATTTTGTAATGATCTACTTACGTCAAGCTTCAGAGCGGGGTCATGCTAATCATGGCTGGCTGGACAGTTGGCATACTTTTTCATTCGCCAACTATTATGATGCCAATTTCATGGGATTTTCTGCACTCAGGGTCATTAATGAAGATGTGATTGACGCGGGTCAGGGATTCGGCATGCATCCTCACAAGGATATGGAAATATTGACCTATGTGCTGTCTGGAACGGTGGAACATCAAGACAGTATGGGTAACAAAGGGCAAGTGTCTGAGGGAGAGTTCCAGATTATGAGTGCAGGGACAGGCATCCGTCACTCAGAATATAACCCACAGCATGATAGCCAACTGCATCTCTACCAGATCTGGATCATACCGGAAAAAACAGGACTCACTCCCCGTTATGAACAACACCGTTTTGATACTACAGAAGGTCGCCAATTAATTCTCTCTCCTGATGCCCGTGCTGGCTCCCTGAAAGTTTTTCAGGATATGACATTATGGCGTTGGGCATTAAAAAATGGCGAAGAGGGTGAATATAACATGGAGAAAACACGAAATGTCTGGATCCAGGTGGTTCGTGGTGAAGTGATGATCAATGGAACCCGGGCTACGACCAGCGATGGTATTGCTATTTGGGATGAATCCCAACTTCGGCTAACTGCAAATCAAGAAAGTGAGATCCTACTGTTTGACTTACCCTCCAACTGATGTCGGGTATTGAAAAAGAACTCTACCCAACCGAATAGAGTTCTTTCATAGAAAACTTAAAATTACACTACAGTTTAGGGCCTACTTTTACCAATGCAGCACCCGCAGCAGTATCAGTATATTTGTCAAAATTATCGATGAAACGCTCGGCCAGATCTTTTGCCTTCACATCCCATTCAGATTTATCGGCATAGGTATTGCGTGGGTCCAAAATGTGGGTATTTACACCCGACAATGTCGTTGGTATGGCCAAATCAAAAATCGGCAATTGAAGGGTATCCGCATCTTCAATGTCACCATTGAGGATCGCATCAATAATGGCACGGGTATCTTTGATGGAGATACGTTTACCCGAGCCATTCCAGCCGGTATTGACCAGATAAGCTTTCGCGCCCGATAACTGCATACGCTTAACCAGAACTTCCGCATATTGTGTCGGATGCAGTGACAAGAATGCCGCTCCAAAGCAAGCAGAGAAAGTGGGTGTTGGTTCTGTCACACCACGTTCTGTTCCTGCCAATTTTGCCGTGAAGCCAGACAGAAAATGATATTGGGTTTGTTCTGGGGTTAAGCGGGAAACCGGAGGCAATACACCGAAAGCATCTGCGGTCAGGAAAATAACCTTGGTCGCGTGCCCTGCTTTTGAGCTTGGTTTAACGATATTTTCAATATGGTAAATCGGATAAGAAACACGGGTATTTTCTGTTTTGGAGCCATCATTGAAATCAACCGTACCATCCGCCAGTACAGTGACATTTTCCAGCAGGGCATCACGGCGAATGGCGTGATAAATATCCGGTTCAGCCTCTTTGGATAAATTGATGGTTTTCGCGTAGCAACCACCTTCAAAGTTAAACACGCCGTCATCGTCCCAGCCATGTTCATCATCACCGATTAACTTACGTTTCGGATCAGTGGAAAGCGTGGTTTTCCCTGTTCCAGAAAGACCGAAGAAAATAGCGACATCTCCCGCTTCACCCACGTTGGCGGAACAGTGCATCGAGGCAATACCTTTTAGTGGTAGCAGGTAGTTCATCATTGAGAACATCCCTTTTTTCATTTCACCACCGTACCAAGTCCCCCCGATTAACTGCATACGCTCGGTCAGGTTAAAAGCAACAAAGTTTTCAGAATTCAGCCCCTGCTCTTTCCATTGTGGGTTGGTGCATTTAGCTCCATTCATCACAATAAAATCAGGTATGAAGTCAACTAATTCTTCGTCTGACGGCCGGATAAACATATTTTTCACAAAATGTGCCTGCCACGCCACTTCAGTAATAAAACGCACTTTCAGACGCGTATCCGCATTGGCTCCACAAAAAGCATCAACCACAAACAAACGTTTGCCTGAAAGCTGCTGAGTAACCAAACCTTTTAGGTGAGACCAGGTTTCCTGACTGAGCGGTTTATTATCGTTCTTGCCTTTGCCCTGATCAGCCCACCATACTGTGTCGCGGGTAACATCATCACGAACAATATATTTATCTTTCGGAGAACGCCCCGTGAAAATACCTGTGTCTACTGCGACAGCACCGAGGTTAGTCAATATGCCACGCTCATACCCTTGTAGCGTGGGTTGAGTTTCTTCAGAGAATAACAGTTCATAACTTGGGTTATAAACAATTTCACTAACACCGTGAATACCATAAACCGCAAGTTCCTGCTCAGTAATGCCTGTAACGCTCATTTGTTGCTCCTGGTCGGTTATACTTTATCTCTGTAGGGGATAATAAATAATTATGACTAATTAACAGCGATTTTTATCAAAAAATTGAAATCACATTACTTTTTTTAAGTTTATATGAGACACAGAACACGGAATGGCTGAATCATTCGTAATAAAAAGGGCGTATATAACGCCCTATGATACCTAATTAGTGCAACCGCTCTGTTTTTGCCGCTTTTATTGCGTTGATATCTTTTTCGTCGAAAACATAATGCATGCCGCAAAATTCACATTGCATGTCAATTTTGCCATCGTTGTGCAAAATTTCCTGTAGATCGGCTTCCGATAATGTCACCAGGGTATCAGCACAACGTTGCTGGGAGCAGGTGCAACGGAATTCCACTTGCTGAGGTTCATATAGCGTGACATCTTCTTCATGATAAAGGCGATGCAAAATCTCTTTCGCATCCAGCGTAAACAACTCTTCTCCCTTAATGGTTGCAGTCAGTTGCACCAAGTGGTCAAGCATGTCTTCGCTACTTTCCTGCGCTCCGGGCAAGATTTGCAATAACATGCCACCGGCTGCTATTTTTCCATCCTGCACCCCTGTACGGATAAACAGACGCGTTGGTAACTGCTCTGACTGTTTGAAATACGCATCCAGGCACTCTGCCAACGTATTGCCTTCCAGCGCCACAACGCCCTGATAACGCTCACCTTCTGTTGGTGTCACCGTGATGACCATATAACCATTGCCGATCATATCGCGCAGGCTACTTGCGGCATTCACTTCACCATCAATGCGAGCCGTGCCACGCATCTGTTGTCGGTTGTTACCATTAATCACCGCCAGTTTGACCGGCCCATCCCCCTGGATCTGTACCGTGATATCCCCGCTGAATTTCAAGGTAGCGGTTAACAGGCTGGTTGCGACCAACAATTCACCCAATAGCTGCTGTATCGGTTGAGGGAAATGATGATTTTCCAGCATCCGTTGGTAAGTTTCACTAACGGAAACAAGTTCCCCCCTGACAGAGTGGCTTGCAAATAAAAAGCGGTGTAATTGGTCATGCTTGGTCATAAATCTCTCTCATTTCACTGAGACGGTTGTCCCCTTCGTCTTTCAAGTTGCCTGTTTTTATTAGATGCAGCTTAAAATCGATTAAGTATCTTCCGACTCATGATAGTTTTGCGTTCTTGAATTTTATTAGTGTACGCCGTTCTTTTTTGTCTGGACGGCGATCGGGATGCGGCATCGTGAGCGCATTCATTTTACGCGCTAATGCCGTTTTTTCCCGATTGATAATGCTCTCTGCCGTTTCCTGATAAAGCTGCCGGGCCTCGGTAGCACTCCGTCTGTGACTGCACAATGCCAAGATAATCACCGTTTTTTCATCGTTTCCCTGACGCAGTTTAATCTCTGCATTCAACTCAACCAGTTTACCCGGCTTACTCCGTTGCCCATTATAATGGACTTTTCCCCCTTCAATCATTTCACGTGCGATGGAACGGGTTTTATAAAAACGGGCAGCCCACAGCCATTTATCAAGGCGAACAACCTGATCAGTGTCTGAATTCTGCATGGATATTTCTCTCATTAAAACAGTTATCATAGTATTGGGTGATTTGTTGAGGACGTCGTCGGTTCTTCTGCTTTTTCTTGATAATCAATATGACATTGATGATCAACGTTACCAGCAAAATAGCCAGCAGCAGACAACTTCCCAGATAACGAATAATCGACGTGGAATCTGGTTCACGATGCAGCATGATATGGCGAGTCCCATTCGGATCTTCTGACAATTTTGTCACAATCCCCTCGGTTTCAAATGGTGTCTTCATCAACAGTTCTAAAAGCCCCTGTAATTCCCGCCACCGATCTAAAGCTGAGTGTTCGTATATGTAGTGTGTCCGCATCGGGTATTCAACTAAGGTTTTTCCCTCATCACTCAGCAATAAAACGCCTCCCGGAGATGGGCTGTTTATAAGAATGATCATTCTATCGATCTCGCGATAGATAAATGATGCAGTAGTTGAATCAACCAGTTTTTCCAACGCATCGGCACTGACAGAACGCAGCAATACCTTAGTTCCGTCCAGCTTGCCGCTTTCTGCGGCTTTTAACAACTTGTCCCAACTTTTGGCATTTCCCAAATTGACCAATGCATTTTTCAAACGGTCACAATCAGCATCGTTTTGGCACAACTTTTGTGTTTTCAAAATGATTTGTGAAAAATTGTCGAGCAAGGCCATGCCCGATTTGGCAATGGCTGCATTCAGGCCAGGATTACTTTTACGTTCAACTGGATGTAATTGCTCACTAACTGCTGTAATCAGCGCTGAAGCACTTTCGACAACGTCAGATTCCAGCATAGGTAATGGAATTTCACTATTCCAATAGATACCCACACAATCAAATGGGGCGAATATTGTAATATTCGCTTCGGGCATGATATTGGGGGGAACATAGCACATCCCAACACCTTTGACCTTTAATACATCCCCTTCCTTCAACGGCATATTTTGTAGCTCATGAAAGCGGGTAATGACCTTGGTATTACTACCATATAACCAGGCAAAACTAAGCTGCATGGATAAGTTCACCGGCTGGTAAAAGTAAAGCAACAGCATGACAAATACAGAGAAAGCCACCAACATCACATTCTTTCTACTACGCTGATAAGGGTAGTGCTTCTCTTCTTCATGCAAAGAGAGATAGCGCCCCTGCCGCACAACATGGCAGTTGGTATAAATGTCAATATCGGTATTCTGATCAAGATCATGGGAAATATAAGGCTCCCAATGTACGGGATAAACCAGATCAATGCCGCCCAGAGAGATATTCTTTCTTTGCTCCGGCTCAAATTCGCTAAATATTCCCCATCGTTTCGGAATGCCATTGAAACAATGGATATCGGCTAATTTTCGACCGGATGGAAATCGAAAATGTGACCAAAAACTGCCCAGAAGAAACAAAAACGCCACCAGCATTAACCACGGCAACATCGGAATGGGCACAAAAAGAGCCACAAACCACAGCGATAAACCAACACACATCAGGATGCTTCCCTGAATACCCGTTGGTTTTCGCAAACGATATTCTTCTAACGTCTCCTTGCGGATATGCAGTAATTTAGCACTCGAATTGCCATTTTTTTGAATGGAGGCATGTTCGGTTTTTGCCATTACTCGCGTGATGAGCAAATCTTGCTGATAATCTTGCAAAAAGTGACCATTAACCGCGATGACTAGCGGTATTGATGAAGTTCGAACAATCTCAATCGTATTCCGCTGCTTGATAAATGGCTCAAACAACACAGGCAGATGTATTTCTGTCTCACCAAGATAATAGCGCCAATAGTGCTCTCCATCCGTTGCAGCAGAAAAACGGCTAATAGGATGTGTGATGGTATAGACATCAGCATGTTTAACAGGTAGTACCGGATGATCAGCCCTGTGTCTACTATTCGGTTTCATCAGAAGACGGGCATTTCGCAAGTAAGATTCTATAGCTTGGTATTCATCAGTACCCAGTTTACGGCTGGCAGTTTTAGTCATTGACTGTAGATAACACGCGTTACCAAGCCGCCTCCATCTGAAAATCAGAAAGGAAGCCATTATAATCAGGCTAATGATAAAAATAGCCAATATAATGACCAATAAGCTCATTTTTTCCCCATGCTCATAACAGCAGTACAGAGATCAGCAGAATAACAACTTCATGGAACACCCATAATCAGGTTATTCCTATTTTTCTCTTCTATTTTTAATTTTATTTACAAAAGGTTATATAATTTTTCTCATACCTTTCCATAAACTAACGTCTTTTTGCAAGAATGAGTAAGATAGCAACAAAAATACATTCAAGCGATAATCGCTATCATTTACTAACATAATCCGCCATATTAAAGCAAAGCTTGAATGCATAACCATTTCATCACAACACTTTAAAAATACAGTAATATTTAAGTTACTTGGCGCATTATTATTTTCAATTATCCAGTATATGACAGCCATCAGGGGAGAACATGATTGATCTAAAAAAACCTAAGATACTGAATATAAATGACGTTGCCCACTCTCGTTTATTCAATATTCAATCAGTTGATCTTGAATTCAGCAATGGTGTAAAACGCGTTTATGAACGAATGAAACCCGCAAATAGTGAAGCAGTTCTAATTATTCCAATTATCGGGGATGAATTAATTCTGATTCACGAATATGCCGTTGGCATCGAACAATATGAATTAGGTTTTCCAAAAGGTGCCATTGATGCTGGCGAAAGTATTTTGGAAGCCGCCAATCGTGAATTGAAGGAAGAAATTGGTTTCGGTGCAGGAAAACTGGAATTGTTGACGAAATTGACGGTGGCACCATCCTACTTTTCCAGCAAGATGAATATCATGATTGCTCATGATCTTTACCCAGAATGTCTGAAAGGCGATGAACCCGAACCACTCGTGCAGAAACGCTGGCCAATCTCTGACATGATGTCACTATTGGAGCATCCCGATTTCAACGAAGCCAGAAATGTCAGCGCCCTATTTTTTGCTCAACGATACCTGCAAGCAAAAAAATAATAGGAAACATTAATTAATGCATTCTTTAAAAACGGGTATGCAATTGATATCCCAATACCAATTTTATACTCGTTTTAAGTGAAATACGGAGATAAAGAACAAACACCTAAACAGAGTAAGGTTTAATTTGATGCGTGTAATAATTTTAATAATATTTATGAAAAATAACTCAGCTTATTAAAAATAATAAATAAACAAATTAACTACACCTTCAAAATTAATTCGCATCATAATCATATCTTCCCCAGTAAATAACAAAAGGCCTCGCCAGTTCCCCGGCAAGGCCTTTTTATCTTTCATTTCCGTTATGTTGGTTACAGACAGATCAATCAGAATAATTCACGGCTTTCACCATTTTCAGTGACTGTCGTACCCACATCGGGTACAGCATATTCCGTCGGCTGAGTGCCATCAATGAAATACTCTTTACGGGTATTGTTACCACCGTTAGCCAGCTTGCCCGTTGCCCGATCAATTGTGACAGAAACAATGCCGGCAGGGGGTTCCATGGCTTTATCTGGAACGCCTGCCAACGCCACTTTCATAAAATCATCCCAAATTGGTTGAGCCGTTTTCGCGCCACCTTCCCCTTTTAATACCGGAGTACGTCCCAAGCTTCGGCTATGTTCATCAAAGCCAATCCAGGCTGTTGCCACCCTATCCGGGCCATAACCAGAGAACCATGCATCTTTTGAGCTGTTGGTTGTCCCTGTTTTGCCACCAATATCACGGCGCTTCAAATCACGGGCAGCACGCCAGCCCGTTCCCATCCAACCCGGCTCACCAAAGATATTCGTCTTTAAGGCATCATGAATAAGGAACGCCAGCGGTGTACTGATCACGTGAGGGGCATACTGTTGATCATCCACATTAACATTTCCCGATACGCTCTCTAACTCCGGTTGAGGCAGTAAATCTGGATTTTGCGGAACCTCAGAATGCGCCACGTTCTCGATGGAATCTTCAGATAATTCGATAGAACGTGATGTTTCACCATAAATCACCGGAATGTTTTCACATTGAGGACAAGCAATTTTAGGTTTCGCTTCAAACAGCACTTTCCCTTCATCATTTTCAATCTTGCTGATGAAGTAAGGATCAACCAGGTAACCACCGTTTGCCATCACGGCATAACCGCGTACTAACTGTAGCGGAGTAAATGAAGGGGAACCCAGAGCCAAAGATTCTGTGCGTACAACGTTTTCACCCGGTAAGCCAAAGCGCTTCAAGTAATCCGCAGCATAATCAACCCCCATCGCACGCATGGCTCGAACCATCACTACGTTTTTGGATTGTCCCAACCCCTGACGCAAACGAATTGGCCCATCGTAATTCGGTGGTGAGTTTTTCGGACGCCAATCCGTCCCGGCTCCGGCATCCCAACGGCTGATTGGCGCATCATTCATCAATGAAGCCAACGTCAACCCTTTGTCCATTGCGGCGGTATACAGGAATGGCTTGATATTGGAACCGACCTGACGCAACGATTGTGTCACACGGTTAAATTTACTCAATTCAAAATCAAATCCACCGACCAACGCTTCTATTGCACCATTCATCGGATTGATGGAAACCAGCGCTGCATTAACTTCGGGAAGTTGAGCCAACCACCAAGTATCATTGACTTTTCTGATCCAAATTTGTTCGCCTGCCCGAATGACTTCATTGACACTATGTGGTACAGCACCTTGTAAGCTGTCGGTTTTAAATGGACGTGCCCAGCGCACGCCTGCCATTGTCAACTCAACTTTGTTGCCATCCACCCGCATCACTTGTGCCTGGTTAGCGCTGGATTTCGTCACAATGGCTGGCACCAGAGGGCCATATTTAGGTAAGGTTTTCAGCTTATCGATAATCTGCGTTTGGCTCCATGCCAGCTGATTGGCTTTCCATAACACTTCTTGAGGGCCGCGGTAACCGTGACGGACATCATAGTCAATCACATTGGAACGAACCGCGTTCACAGCCGCTAACTGGGATTTACGCGTGATCGTGGTATAGACCTTATAACCCTCTGTATAGGCATTTTCTTCACCATATCGATTGATCATTTCCTGACGAGCCATTTCAGTCAGATAAGACGCAGAAAAAACAATTTGTGGAGCGTGATAACGGGCAACCAATTTTTCTTCTCTGGCTTCCTCATACTGACGCCGGGTGATATATCCCTCTTCCAGCATCCTGCCCAGTACCACATTGCGGCGACTGATCGCGCGATCATAAGAATAAAGTGGGTTAAATGTTGAAGGTGCTTTCGGCAAACCGGCAATCATCGCCATCTCACTCAATGTCAACTCGTTGACGTTTTTACCAAAATAAACATGAGCCGCAGCGCCAACACCATAAGCACGATAGCCGAGATAGATCTTGTTGAGATACAACTCCAGGATTTCATCCTTAGTTAATAATTGTTCGATCTTAATCGCCAAAAATGCCTCTTTCGCTTTACGTATCAATGTCTTCTCTCGGCTAAGAAAAAAGTTTCTCGCAAGCTGCTGAGTGATGGTACTCGCCCCTTGGGAAGCATGGCCGGAAGTGATTACCACAGAAACAGCGCGGATAACCCCGATGGGATCAACACCGTGGTGTTCATAAAAACGGTTATCTTCCGTGGCAATAAAGGCTTTCTCCATTAGGGGAGGTATTTCTGACAAGGTAAGGGGTAAACGGCGTTTTTCACCATATTGGGCTATTAATTCGCCATCAGCACTGAACACCTGCATCGGTGTTTGTAACCGGACATCCTTTAGCGTCGCAACATCAGGAAGCTGTGGCTCGATATATTTGTACAAACCAAAAATCGAGACAACTCCCAATAAAATGCAAACAACAATAAGGATCAAAAAATACTTTATGAACTTCACCTGAAATTTCTCACGCCATGTTAATCGGGCAGTTTATAAACGATCAGTACGTAGTATAAAAGACTTAGTATAAAGGAATTAGTATAAGGGCTGTACAACACTATAGATATCACCTTTACCAATCCCCTTTTCATGTCTCATTAGGTTTTCATTAATTTGATGTTTTCGTTGATAGTAGATAAGGAGATCTCTCTATGTATCCACCTAAATGGTATATCGGATTGGATATCCAGGATCATTACATTCGTGCTCTTGCCGCTATTAAACGCCGTGACGGTTGGCAACTTCGGCATTGCTGGCAATATCACTTATCCAGCGAGATTATTTCAGGAGGGCGGCTACAAGATCCTGAAAAATTACGCCACATTTTAATGCAATGGCGAAAAATATTACCTAAGAATCTTAGCCTAAGATTAGCCCTCCCTGTTCAGCAAACCTTACAGCGCCAGATCGCCTTGCCTGACCATACTGCCTTGCAGGAGCCGGAACTCGGCTGGTTTGTGCACGCCAATGCTGAAAAACAATTTCCTGCCAGTGACCTGGCGTTGGATTATCGTGTTCATGGTCAGCAGATTTGCATTAGTGCAACCCGTCAAAAAGATCTCAACCGCTGGCTGAATCTATTCGCGGAGATCAATTTATCCCTTGATGCTATTGATATTGCCCCCTGTGCATTGCGTTATGTCGCCAAACTTGCGGGAGTGCCTGATGCCAGTTGGCTGCTTCACAAACGTATAACAAACTGGCTATGGGTAGCTCCTGCCAACCGACCTTTCGGTTATGGCCTGATATCTTCACAACCGGATTCCCATCTGGCGCAAATCATCAACCAGCTCCCCATCACGTCAGAAACAGAAGATTATGCAATTTATTACAGCGATGAAGAGCAATCGACATCAGTAAAAGCGATATCAGTATCAACAAAATCAGCCAATATTTGGCAACTCTTAATGGCGTTCCGTCATTATCATCCCCCGCTGCCAGATAAAACGAATGCGTTCATTATTGCCGCTGGTTTAGCGCTCAGGCCGAGTGATCAGTGATGTATCAAGTCAATTTCTTACCCTGGCGGCAAAATAGGCTGAAACGCCAGTGCCAAATATGGGGAGTACTACTTTGCTTACAACTGACGTTGTGGACAGCTGTATTCGTGTTTATTTCTACGCTACAAACAAACCAGATTAGACAATATCGCGGACAATTAACGGAAATGACTCACTCATTGGCTCAATTACAACAAACTATCAGCGCAACAGACCACGCCGTGCAACAGCACCAACAATTGTCACAACGATTACGGAAAAAACGCATATTCATGGAACATAATCAACGTTATTTACAACTCTTTCGTCAACTCCCCAATGTGTTACCAGAGAACAGTTGGCTGACTGCATTTAGTGACGACAGTGGACAATTAATTTTTACCGCCCGCAGTCAAAACTATACCGATATCTCCAATTTGTTGGATAACCTGACTGACGATACTTCGCTTATCAATGTGCAGCTAAGGAAAATGACCACGACAGAAGATCATTTCAAGGTTTTTACCATTGATGCCAATTGGTTGACGGGAGAATCCGATGAGAAATAATTATCTTGAATGGTTTTATCGGCCTGTCTGGCAACAGCTTGTCTTGCAACAATTGCTCATCATCTCACTGCTGTTAGGGTTCTACTTTTTAGTCTGGCAGAAAAATCGGTATGAAATTCATACCCTCCAGAGCAATATTAAGCAGCAGCAACACAATGTGGTGCTATCCCGGCAGAAGCTTGCTGAACTGCCATCTCTGTCTGAAACGCAACAGCAGATCCAGCATATGGCTACAAGCCTTACCCCAGACGGCCATCTTTCATCCTCAAAAAATAATACGACCATACTCAAACGACTGCATATTCCACTAACTCACTCCGGTAGTCAGCTAATGGAATGGCAAATCCACAAAGAAAACGAACACGTTTTCTGGCATATCATGCTGTCGCTAAATTACGGCCAATTTCTCCATTTCTTGAATGAAATTCAAAAATTGCAGCCACCGTTATTAATTAAGCACATCACAATTACACCTGCCGATGATAACCTAACGGTTCACATGGTTTTTTCAGACACCGCTTTTTCAGATAAGGAGAAATCATGAACCGCCATCCTTTGATTCTCCTAATCTGTCTCTTATTTCCCCTATTCGGTTTTACCGGAGAAGAACCCAATTCTGAAATGCCAATAAGAGATCCGTTCCAGCCTCCAATAATAGAGAATGCAACTGACTTTTCTCCGGCAGAGCAAAATGGGCAAGAACAAGAGATCGAATATCAGGCTATTACTTTGCAATACGCCGATGCAGGACAAGTGGCAGAACAATTACAGCAAAATCATCCTGCGCTACTGACAAAATGGGGAAAAGTTGAACATGATCCCTTAACCAACAGTCTGATCCTGGAAGATAAATTTGAGGCCATTACTCGTATTAAAAACTGGCTGAAAGAAGTCGATACCCCACAGCAACAAGTACAGATCACTGCCCATATTGTTACCAGCAGTCAGGAAGCCCTGCATGAATTGGGGATCCACTGGGGAATAAACGCCGATCCGCATAATCAATCAATAGGCCTAAACCGCTTAAATCTGCATCAACCCGCAGGCAACCAGCGCCATCGGTTGGTACTGAATACCGCCCGCATTCATGCAAACTTACTCGAGCTGGAACTCAGTGCACTAGAGCAGGAAAACCAGCTTGATATCATTGCCAGCCCACGACTAACCGCTTCACACCAGCAAACAGCCAGTATCAAGCAAGGTTCTGATATTCCCTATATTGTTCAGGACAAGGACAAAACTACCGTTCAATTTAAAGAGGCGGTATTGGGCATGGAAGTTACGCCCCATATTTTAAGGCAGGGAAAAATCCGGCTCGCGCTGAAAATTAGTCAGAATGCCCCCGGTTTTCCCATCAACCAGGGCGGAAATGAAAATTTGTCCATCGATAAACAAGAGATAATAACCCACGTTACAATTAAAAATGGGGAGACCTTGATTCTCGGGGGGATCTTTCAACAGAAAAAAACCGCAAGTTTACAAAAAGTTCCTTATTTATCAGATCTTCCCCTATTGGGGGCATTATTTAACCAAAAAGGAGAGCAACATAGCCGACGAGAACTCGTCATTTTTATCACGCCTCAACTGACCGATATTTAACCAATGAAAAATATAATATAAAAATCAATCAATTAATAACGTAATTGTGTTTTTTCTGTCAAAACACCTACCGTTTTTCTTGGTCTGGCTTGTTTATGGATTTGACGCTGAGAGTAATTTAGCATACAAGGATTAACTAATTGAGTGAGCAGATCTAATATCGCAAGCAAGAGCTTATACCCAATAGATGGCAAATTGCAGCAAAACAGCAAGTTGTAGGATGGAAGGTAGATACAATAGGCTCTCAATTGGCCAGCAAAAGCATGAACCCGATGATTCAGTTCGTGCGAAATTTATATAGTTGCAATACAGGCTGATGTGCTGAGATAATTTTCACATCTGATCTCACATTATCACTCATGAGGTTTCAGTTTAGGTCCCGTGGCTAATCTGATTGGCGGGGCGGGTTATCATTAACAAACAGTCTTAGTAATACCAAAAACATGGCAGAGAAACGCAATATCTTTCTGGTTGGGCCTATGGGTGCCGGCAAAAGCACTATTGGTCGTCAGTTAGCTCAGCAACTCAATATGGAGTTTTACGACTCTGATCAAGAAATTGAGCGACGTACCGGAGCTGACGTGGGCTGGGTATTTGATGTGGAAGGCGAAGAAGGCTTCCGCGATCGCGAAGAAAAAATAATAAACGAACTGACTGAAAAACAAGGCATCGTATTGGCTACTGGAGGGGGTTCTGTTAAATCAAAAGAAACCCGCAATCGCCTGTCTGCCCGTGGTGTCGTCGTCTATTTAGAAACAACCATCGAAAAACAGTTGGCTCGTACCCAGCGCGATAAAAAACGCCCTTTACTTCAAGTTGATGCACCAGCACGCGAAGTTTTAGAGAATTTGGCTGATGAGCGCAATCCTCTTTATGAGGAAATTGCTGACGTGACTATTCGCACCGATGAGCAAAGCGCCAAAGTCGTCGCTAACCAAATCATTGAACTACTGGAAAAAAACTGATTATAGCGAGTCCGCACAGCGGCAAACGATAAGGCGAAAGCTGATATGGAACAAGTGACTGTTACGTTAGGTGAAAGAAGCTATCCAATTACCATAGCCGAAGGGCTATTTTCTGACAGTGAGGCATTCAAGCACCTGCAAGCGGGTCAACAGGTCATGGGTCAACAGGTCATGATAGTGACCAATGAGACGCTTGCTCCCCTGTATCTCGAACAGGTGAAATCCACATTGCAGAGAATGGATCTTCGGGTAAATGAAGTTATCTTGCCTGACGGTGAACAGCACAAATCACTTTTTGTGCTCAATGACATTTTTTCCGCCTTGCTGGAAAAGAATCATGGCCGTGACACAACGCTTATCGCCCTTGGTGGTGGTGTAATCGGTGATATGACGGGGTTTGCCGCAGCTAGCTATCAACGCGGTGTTCGTTTTATCCAAGTACCCACCACACTGCTCTCTCAGGTTGACTCTTCCGTCGGTGGAAAAACAGGAGTCAACCACCCCCTCGGCAAAAACATGATAGGCGCTTTCTACCAGCCAGCTTCGGTTATTGTCGATCTCAATTGCCTGAAAACATTACCGGCTCAAGAGTTACATTCAGGTCTGGCTGAAGTGATTAAATACGGCATTATTCTGGATGGCGAATTCTTTCGCTGGCTTGAAGAGAATATTGAGAAATTACTGGCTCTCGACAGTCAGGTAATGGCTTATTGCATCCGTCGTTGCTGCGAACTCAAAGCGTTGGTTGTTGCGGCTGATGAACAAGAACGCAGTGGAATGCGGGCACTGTTAAACCTCGGTCATACCTTTGGGCATGCGATTGAGGCTGAAATGGGTTATGGCGTCTGGCTGCATGGTCATGCTGTTGCGGCGGGTATGGTGATGGCGGCCAGAGCATCTGAACTTGTCGGCACCTTCTCAAAACAGGACACCCAACGGATCATCCGCTTGCTGGAACGAGCAGAATTACCTGTCAATGGCCCTGAAGCAATGTCCCCTGATGCCTATCTACCTCATATGATGCGTGACAAAAAAGTTTCTGCCGGAAAATTGCATCTGGTACTGCCAACCGCGATTGGGGAAGCAAAACTTCGTTCTGATATTGGGAAAGAAGTTATATTGGATGCCGTTCGTCTATCTCAGCCATCCCCTCGTTAGATACTTGATACTCTCTAATTAATCCCAACTTATTGCTCTGGCAGTGAATTTTACTGCCAGGCTGAAATTGGGAAGATGAAGGGAATTTCTGGATATGGCAAAATTTGCGCTGATAATAAAAGCTGAATGATGAATTATCCTCTAGCTGTTATGCTATACAATAGCTAGATTATCAAATAAAGCATCATCGGTTTTAGTTAGGTCAGACTGCCAAACCTCTTCAATAACAATTGGCAGAACTATCTCTGTTAGGAGGGCATGTGGACGAATTAAAATCAGAAAACAAACAAAAAACAGAAAGTGAATTAAAGCCTGATACTTCTGATCGCAATCCTCAGCGCTCCAGAAGCCAGTTCAATCAACCTAAGCTCGCAATATCCCGCCAACAAATAATGATTGGTGTTGGCATTCTGGTACTTTTGCTTCTGATTATTGCTATCAGCTCCGCATTGAAATCACCCACTGAGCATGAAAAACAGCAATCACAGCACAATGCCTCGGAAAAGAGTATTAACCTTTCTGGTTCTGGTTCTTCTTCACTTTCTACCAATTCCCCTGGCAGCGAGCAAGAAAACCCGTCAGAACCAGCAACTCATGGCGCACGTGAAATCAGTCCGCCACCAATTAATAGTACGCCAAGTAAAGATCTTCCTGCCGAAACTGGAACGGGTGGCTACAACCAGCGCATAGAGTTACCTGGTGATATTTCTGATGCTTTAAATCAACAACAAAGCACCATTAATCATTCTGTGCAAAACAATCTGACACAACCACAGGCCAAACCCACTAAACCAACGGTAACATCACCTGTTGAGCCAAGCAAACAAGAGAAGGTTACGCCACCCAAAATAGAGAATAAGGCCAGAGAAGACAATCACGCCAAAGCAGCTGGTCAATATCAGGCCAATAAAAAGAGCGTCGCCGATGCTGGGGGGGATCTGCTGAAAGCACCCGCAAATCAATTCACACTACAATTGAGTAGTGCCGGCCGTTCTGATACCTTAAGCGCCTTCGCGGAAAAAAATAACCTTGTAAATTACAAGGTTTATGAAACTAAACGCGATGGAAAAACATGGTTTATCTTGATCCACGGTAGTTATCGTTCTGTTTCTGATGCTAAAAGGGCCATTTCCTCACTGCCTGCTGAAGTTCAGGCTAAAAAGCCTTGGGTCAGAAAACTACAACAAGTTCAGCAAGATCTGAAAAAATAAAACTATTTTGATTAGGCGCTGATATGCTGTCCTAAACAGAGTACAATCTGCGGCTCTGAAATTATTGAATAACTAATTTGACGGCATGAAAAAAAAACGCGCTTTCTTAAAATGGGCCGGTGGAAAATACCCCTTAGTAGATGATATTAAACATCATCTACCAGAGGGCGATTGCTTGATTGAGCCATTTGTTGGCGCAGGCTCGGTATTTCTCAATACCGATTATGATTTTTACATTTTGTCAGATATCAATAACGATCTGATCAATCTGTACAATGCCGTAAAATCTCGTGCGGATGAATTTATTAGTCATGTCCGTCCATTATTTTCATCGGAGTTCAACACTGCCGAAAACTTCTATCGCCTGCGAGAAGAGTTTAACAAAAGCAAAGATCCCTTTCGCCGCAGTATGCTGTTTCTTTACCTGAATCGCCACTGCTATAACGGCCTTTGTCGCTATAATTCACGAGGTGAATTTAACGTTCCTTTTGGCCGCTATAAAAAGCCTTATTTTCCTGAAAATGAGCTTTACTGGTTTGCTGAAAAGTCCCAAAAGGCAACGTTCATCTGCCAACATTACGAAATAGCATTGAATAATGCTTCAACGGGTTCGGTGGTTTATTGTGATCCTCCGTATGCCCCGCTTTCGGCTACGGCCAATTTTACCGCCTACCATACAAATAGCTTTAACCTTCTCGATCAGGAAAAGCTAGCACATATCGCCTATTATATCTCGTCTCAAAAAGGCATTCCGGTGCTCATATCTAACCATGACACACCGATGACACGAGAATGGTATCATCAGGCTTCCCTTTACATTGTTAAAGCCCGCCGGACAATCAGCAGAAATATTCTTGCCCGCAGTAAAGTTGATGAACTTTTGGCGTTATACTGCCAGAAGTGATTAAGGTTTCCAGTCCCTGAAATAACGGGGGATAAAACAATGAATTGGAGAAGATAACAATGAAGAAAGACTTTCTGATTGCCCCATCCATTCTATCCGCAGATTTTGCCCAATTAGGTGAAGATACCGCTAAGGTTCTGGCAGCAGGCGCTGATGTTGTGCACTTTGATGTTATGGATAACCATTACGTGCCAAATTTGACGATTGGTCCAATGGTCTGCCAGGCACTGCGCGACTATGGCATTACTGCGCCCATTGATGTTCACCTAATGGTAAAACCGGTTGATCGCATTATTCCTGATTTTGCCAAGGCGGGTGCAACCTATATTACTTTCCATCCTGAAGCGAGTGAGCATGTCGATCGCACACTGCAACTTATCAAGGAACATGGCTGCAAAGCGGGTTTGGTCTTCAACCCAGCAACCCCGCTTAGCTATCTTGATTATGTATTAGATAAGTTGGATGTGATTCTGTTGATGTCTGTTAACCCAGGTTTCGGTGGTCAGTCTTTTATTCCTGAAACACTGAAAAAATTGCATCAGGTACGCAAAATCATTGATGACAGCGGATACGATATCCGTCTTGAAGTTGATGGTGGTATCAAACCCAATAATATTGCAGAGGCGGCTCAAGCTGGCGCAGATATGTTCGTTGCCGGCTCTGCTATTTTCAGTCAGCCAGATTATAAAGCAGTTATTGATGAGATGCGCCGCGAATTATCGAAGGTAGCATAATGAAAAATGACGTCGTAAAAGGAATTCGTGCCATTGCATTTGATTTGGATGGCACACTGGTGGACAGTGCCGGCGGTCTGGCAGATGCTTTGGATCAGGCTCTGATGGCCAAAGGCTTACCCGCTGCGGGCAAAGAACACGTCACCGTCTGGATAGGCAATGGTGCTGATGTCATGGTTGAACGCGCATTAAAGTGGGCTGGAGCAGAACTGTCTGCCAAATTGCATAGTGAAACACGCAAGCTGTTTGATACATTTTATGAAACCAGTGTAACCACAGGCAGCCAACTGTTTCCCCAGGTAAAAGAGACGTTGGCAGAACTGGCAAAACACCATTTGCCGATGGCGATTGTTACGAACAAACCCACCCCTTTTATTGCTCCATTGCTGGAATCATTAGGTATCAGTGAATATTTTTCATTAGTACTGGGTGGTGACGATGTTAAAGAGAAAAAGCCTCATCCCGCACCACTCTATCTAACAATGGGTATGTTTGGTTTGCATAAAGAAGAATTGCTTTTTGTTGGTGATTCCCGTAATGATATTTTGGCGGCACAAGCCGCTGGTTGCCCGTGTATTGGCTTAACCTATGGATATAACTATGGCGAGTCGATAGCATCAAGCCACCCAAATTATGTATTGGACCATTTTTCGGATTTACTCCCAATTATTGGACTATCCACTTTGAACCCGTTATCCAGTCTGAAAATACAGGAAGCTTAATAAAATGAATGAACCCACTGCAATGAAACCAAACTCCCAAAAACCTATTGTATTCAGCGGCGCACAACCCTCCGGTGAATTGACCATCGGTAACTATATGGGGGCGTTACGTCAGTGGGTTAAAATGCAAGATGAATACGATTGCATCTATTGCATCGTTAACCAGCATGCCATTACTGTGCGTCAAGATCCCAATGAACTGAAAAAACGCACGCTGGATACGTTGGCACTTTACCTTGCCTGTGGTATTGACCCAAAGAAAAGCACCATCTTCGTTCAGTCACATGTTCCACAACATTCCCAGTTAAGCTGGGTGCTGAACTGCTACACTTATTTCGGTGAACTTAGCCGCATGACCCAGTTCAAGGATAAATCAGCCCGTCATGCAGAAAATATCAATGCCGGCCTGTTTGATTATCCGGTTCTAATGGCTGCTGATATTTTGCTTTATCAGGCTAATCAGATCCCTGTGGGTATTGACCAAAAGCAACACCTTGAATTAACCCGTGATTTGGCGCTGCGGTTTAACGCTTTATACGGCGATATTTTCACTGTTCCAGAGCCATTCATTCCGACAGGTGGCGCACGCGTAATGTCATTGCAAGATCCGAGCAAGAAAATGTCGAAGTCGGATGATAACCGCAATAACGTCATTGCCCTGCTGGAGGATCCTAAATCCGTCGTCAAGAAAATTAAACGTGCGGTTACCGATTCTGATGAGCCACCTTGCGTACGTTATGATCAGGAAAACAAACCCGGCGTTTCCAACTTACTGGATATCCTCGCGGGTGTAACAGGTAAAACTATTCCTGAATTAGAAGCCGAGTTTACAGGTAAAATGTACGGCCATTTGAAAGGAGCCGTCGCAGAGGCTGTCAGTGAAATGCTGACAGGCTTACAGGAACGTTTCCATCATTTCCGTAACGATGAAGCCTTACTTAACCAAATCATGGCAGAAGGTGCGGCAAAGGCTCAGGCTCGTGCCCAGGCAACCCTGGATAAAGTCTATGAAGCGGTAGGTTTGATTGCTCATCCGTAACAGCTGACCTTAGATGAATGCCAAAGGGGATCCCATTCTCCCCCTTTGGCATATAGATTCCTTAATGACCCAATAAACGACGATTAAAATCCTCGATTTTTCCATGCAATATGCGCTTTTGCATCGTTAGATTCCAACTGGCAGACAGCCCAGCTGCCCCCATTAAACGCCGAAACAGCTCTTCATCAAATGGATTATGAAAAGCAATGGAAATGGCTTCCTTAACAGAAACATCGCTATTACGGCTTAACAGTTTTATCGGTTCACCAGCATTAACCAAACCCGGAGAGATAACACGATATAACCAGCCACAACGCCCATTATTTTGCATTATCGCAGCAAACTCACTGATGTTTGTAATAAAATTGAGTTTATAACAAGGAGAGCGTGGTTGAGTTACTTGAATCAGAGCTTCATCCCATTGGAAAATATCACCAATATAGACATTATCTTCTGTCATTCCTTCTGTGGATATATTCTCACCAAATAAGGGAGAGACAAATAATTCCATCAATTCAGGAAATTGCCTTTTCCAAAATAGGTAATGCTCTCTTGGATAATGGCAAAGTGCACGATCAGCACCACCATGAAAACGAGTTTCCGCTTGTTCATCGCCTTCTAACCCAAGAGAGGTTAGCTGTAAACGACCATTCACCACCAGTTTATTGATCGCACTGAAACCCAGTGTTTCTGACGATGATATTTTGCCTCTATATATTTGTGGATAATACATTCTTTATTCCCTCTCAATGAGCTGGTGAAGATGAACACGTATTATCCTGGCATAATAGCCAAGATTACAGGCAATAAAAATGCTAGTCACAGCGATGACCAGCATTCTTGTGAAAAAATAATTGAAAGATTATTTCGTTTTTTCTTCGTAACGTTTTGCCGCTTCATCCCAGTTGACTACATGCCAAAATGCTTTGATGTAATCAGGGCGGCGATTCTGATATTTCAGGTAATAAGCATGTTCCCATACATCCAGACCCACAATCGGGTAACCAGAAGCACCGGCTATTTCTTCACCCATCAGTGGGCTATCCTGATTGGCTGTTGAAACAACTGCAAGTTTGCCATCTTCTTTCAGTACCAACCAAGCCCAGCCAGAACCAAAGCGAGTTGCTGCCGCTTGTTCAAATTTTTCCTTGAAACTGTCGATACTGCCAAAATCACGCTCAATCGCGGTTTTCAAGGCACCATCCAAGACTGTACCTAATTTTAAACCCTGCCAAAACAGGCTATGGTTTGAGTGACCACCTGCATTGTTGCGAATAAAAGTGCGTTTATCGGCTGGAATTTTATCAAGCTGCTGAATGAGATCATCGATATCAAGTTTGCTTAATTCCGGAAAGGTTTCCAGAGCAGTATTCGTGTTAGTAACATACGTCTGATGGTGTTTAGTATAGTGAATTTCCATCGTTTGTTTATCGAAATGAGGCTCTAGCGCATCATAGGAGTAAGGTAGAGAAGGCAATGAATGGCTCATATCATATCTCCAGTTGTTTAGAATTTAGAATATATAAAGCTCACACCTTGTGAACAACATGATTATTATAGTGAATTGAACAATAATGAAAATGATTATCAATTCCATGTTATTACTATGGTTTCCTTTATACATTCACGTTTCATGCCTCCTCATAGATAAAAATATCAATAATAAACTTAAATAACAGAATATAAATCCAATAAAAATAATAAACTCATTACTTAGTATTGCTTAATATCTACAGCATTAAATGATCATTCCATAAAATTCATTCTCTTTATTGCGTGATCTTCCGCGCAAAAAAGAAACAAAAACTCTTCTCATACTTTAGTTAACCTTGTTTTGACATAGTATTAACAATTGCAAGGAGATAAAAATATGACTCAAATAATCAAACATCTTATTCCTGCTGATATTGCAGATACAGCCCTGATAAGCAAGCAACAGTATCTACATGACTATCAAAGGTCATTGCAAGACCCAGAGGGCTTCTGGGGTGAAAAAGGTAAAGTAGTTGACTGGATTAAGCCTTACACCAAGGTCAAAAATACCTCTTTCGATCTTGGGCATATCAGCATCCGTTGGTTTGAAGATGGAACCCTGAATTTAAGTGCCAACTGTCTTGATCGCCATTTGCAAGAGCGAGGTGATCAAACCGCCATTATATGGGAAGGAGATAATCCCGCAGAATCCCGCCATGTTACCTATCGAGAATTACATCATGACGTCTGCCAATTTGCTAATGTGTTGAAAAAACTGGGGATCAAAAAAGGCGATGTTGTTGCTATCTATATGCCAATGGTGCCAGAAGCCGCCGTCGCAATGTTGGCCTGTGCCCGTATCGGAGCGATCCATTCCGTAATTTTTGGTGGTTTCTCTCCTGATGCCATCGCGGGCCGAGTTATCGATTCCAACGCTAAACTCGTGGTTACCGCAGATGAAGGCTTGCGAGCGGGCCGCACAATCCCATTGAAAAAAAATGTCGATGAGGCTCTGAACCATTCTGACGTGACTAGTGTAACTAATGTGGTTGTTTTCAGACGTACCGGAAATACCAAAAACTGGAATGACAATCGTGATTTATGGTGGCATGAACTGACCGAGAGTGTGAGTTTTGAGTGTCCTGCTGAAGAAATAGGTGCCGAAGATCCATTATTCATTCTTTATACTTCAGGCTCTACAGGTAAACCTAAAGGTGTCCTGCATACGACTGGCGGTTATTTAGTCTACGCGTCTTTAACGTTTAAATACACGTTTGATTATCGACCTGGGGAGATTTACTGGTGTACAGCCGACATAGGCTGGGTAACAGGGCATAGCTACCTGCTATATGGACCTTTGTCTTGTGGTGCCACGACGCTAATGTTTGAAGGTGTTCCCAACTATCCCGATGTTAACCGTCTTTGTCAGGTGGTTGATAAGCATAAAGTGAATATTCTTTATACTGCGCCAACCGCCATCAGGGCATTGATGGCCGAAGGTGATAAAGCCATAGAAGGGACTAAGCGTACGTCATTGCGCATTATGGGTTCTGTGGGCGAACCCATTAACCCAGAAGCATGGGAATGGTACTACAAAAAAATAGGCAACAGTAAATGTCCTATCGTAGATACATGGTGGCAAACCGAAACCGGTGGATTCATGATCACACCGCTACCAGGCGCTACCGATCTCAAAGCAGGCTCCGCCACTCTGCCATTTTTTGGTATTAGTCCGGCCTTGGTTGATAATTCTGGAGAAATTTTAGCGGGTGTGAGTGAAGGCAACCTAGTTATCACGGATTCCTGGCCAGCACAGGCACGAACTTTGTATGGCGATCATGAGCGTTTTGAACAGACTTATTTTTCCACTTTCAAGGGAATGTATTTCAGTGGCGATGGCGCTCGACGTGATGAAGATGGCTATTACTGGATCACTGGCCGTGTTGATGATGTTCTGAATATTTCAGGCCATCGTTTGGGAACCGCAGAAATTGAATCAGCCTTAGTTGCATACCCCAAAATCGCTGAAGCTGCTGTTGTTGGTATCCCCCATCATATCAAAGGACAAGCTATTTACGCCTACGTCACGCTAGTTCATGGTGAAGAGCCTTCCCCTGAATTGTATACCGAGGTCAGAGATTGGGTTCGTAAAGAAATCGGCCCAATTGCAACACCTGATATCCTTCATTGGACAGACTCTCTGCCCAAAACACGTTCCGGGAAAATTATGCGGCGTATTTTGCGCAAGATTGCTTCTGGTGATACCAGTAACTTAGGAGATATCTCCACACTGGCCGATCCGGGAGTTGTTGAAAAACTGCTGGAAGAAAAGCAATCCATCAATATGTCGTAAAACATATGCGCCGTCGTAAGGCGGCCTGATAACGCATCACCAAAAGTGAGGAGCCGTACAGGGACCTGGCTAATAGTCAAATTCCCTCGGATATGGTGGGCTTAAGGTGTGACGTTTAAAATCAACAGGAGATACTCCAATGAGTGACGGCATTTATCAAAAGATTGAAAATAATCCCCGCTTTAAGGAGTTAGTTAAGAAGCGAGGGCGTTTTGCCTGGCAGTTATCCATCATTATGTTAGTGCTTTATGTTAGTTTTATTTTCCTTATTGCTTTTGCTCCTGAATGGCTTGGGACACCACTTCATGAAAACACCAGTATGACACGGGGAATTCCTGTAGGAGTTGGGATCATTTTCATATCTTTCATACTGACCGGAATTTATGTAATCAGGGCGAATGGTGAATTTGATCGTCTGACGTCAACTATTCTCAACGAGGTGAGAAAATGAAAAAAATCGTATTACTATTTTCTTTCCTCTTCCCTATCCTGGCTCAAGCAAATACCATTTCAGGTAATGTAGAAAAACAACCTTTGAATATTCAGGCAATTATCATGTTCCTGTTATTCGTCGGGTTAACGCTTGGTATTACTTACTGGGCTTCAAAGCGGACTATTTCACGTTCAGATTACTATACCGCTGGCGGACGTATTACTGGTTTCCAGAATGGTATGGCAATAGCAGGTGACTATATGTCAGCCGCCTCGTTTCTGGGAATTTCAGCGTTAGTTTATACCTCTGGCTATGATGGGTTGATCTATTCCATTGGCTTTCTCGTTGGCTGGCCAATAATTCTATTCCTCATTGCCGAAAGATTAAGAAATTTGGGGCGTTACACCTTTGCGGATGTCGCTTCTTATCGGCTGAAGCAACGTCCCATCCGTACCTTATCCGCAATGGGTTCGTTAGTTGTTGTTGCGCTATATCTAATAGCTCAGATGGTCGGAGCCGGAAAACTGATCGAGTTGCTATTCGGATTAAATTATTACGTCGCTGTTGTCTTGGTCGGTATTTTGATGGTGCTTTATGTCTTATTTGGTGGAATGCTGGCGACAACATGGGTTCAGATTATTAAAGCAATTCTGTTGCTGGCAGGAGCAACATTCATGGCTTTGATGGTCATGAAAGTAGTTAATTTCAATTTTCATACCCTGTTTAAAGAAGCCATTGCGGTACATTCCCTTGGGCCTGCCATTATGAGTCCTGGCGGATTGGTATCAGATCCTATCTCTGCACTCTCTTTAGGATTGGCATTGATGTTCGGTACTGCAGGATTGCCCCATATTGTCATGCGGTTTTTTACCGTCAGTGATGCTAAAGAAGCCCGTAAAAGTGTTTTCTATGCAACGGGCTTTATCGGCTATTTTTATATCCTGACGTTTATTATCGGATTTGGTGCAATTCTATTGGTCAGCGCCAATCCTTCTTTCAAAGACACAACTGGCGCATTAATTGGTGGTACAAATATGGCTGCTGTCCATCTGGCAAATGCCGTTGGCGGTGATTTTTTCCTTGGTTTTATCTCTGCTGTTGCTTTTGCCACTATTTTAGCTGTAGTAGCCGGGTTAACATTAGCAGGCGCTTCCGCAGTATCCCATGATCTCTATGCCAATGTGATTAAACGGGGAAAAGCTAATGAGCGAGATGAGCTAAAAGTCTCCAAAATTACCGTCGTTATTCTGGGAGTGGTTGCCATTGGCTTGGGTATTTTATTCGAAAAACAAAACATTGCCTTTATGGTCGGTTTGGCTTTCTCCATTGCCGCAAGTTGCAATTTCCCTATTATTTTATTGTCTATGTACTGGAGCAAGCTGACTACACGTGGAGCGTTATTTGGCGGATGGTTGGGGTTACTGACAGCAGTTGTATTAATGATTCTAGGCCCTACGATCTGGGTTAGCATTCTTGGTCATGAGAAACCAATTTATCCTTATGAATATCCAGCTCTGTTTTCCATGTTTATCGCATTTATCGGAGCTTGGTTATCTTCGATTACCGATACTTCGGCACAAGGAATGCAGGAAAGGGAAATGTTTCGCAGTCAGTTTATTCGTTCACAAACGGGTATTGGTATGGAACAAGGAAAAGTGCATTAACTTATGGTTAATTATTTCGGTTTTTCCTAAACGCAAAAAAGCCATCCGGTGACGGATGGCTTTTCTGACTAAATGAATGTCTGGCAGT
>NZ_JBEBMB010000010.1:0-47211 GCF_040081915.1 Xenorhabdus sp. SGI240 | reverse complement strand
CTAACTATTTAGTACATGACCGTATTTTCAACGAGGGTATTGGGTAGTATCGTGCTGTCCAGCTCATCGAGTTGAGGCGGTGCACCATCATCAGCGTTGTTGATATCCTCATCGGTTATTGAGCCACCAATGCCCGTAACATCAGCCATTTCGCGTAAATCGTTCATGGCTGCCTGTAAATTCATCATGCCGCCATCGAGTGCGCCATTCAGGGCGTTGACGGTATTCACTGCAATTGTGGAGCGGTCGAGATCGGACATTTGCCACAGCGGATTAAACTCGAATGTAAAATCATCCGGTAATGGTTTCTCAAACTCAGAGCGGTGCATCACATCCAATAAACGGCGGATAGGTTGGCGTAACCGCCTCTCCTGTTGGGTGCCGATATTGTCGTAGTAGTTGGCAAGATCCGCATCGCCGGTAGAAAAACCCTGTGGCGACTGCCCGAACAAACGTACCAACGGAATACCCACCGCGCCTGATATTTGTTCAGCAAATTGTGCCAGCACATTATCCAGACCACTGAACGAGTATTGATGCGTTTCAAACTCATCGGTTTTATCCATCAGCGTCATGCCCTCGTTGCTCTGGAACTGACGGATCATGTCCATGTGTTTGAGCAACGCGTCCAATCGCGCACCGCCCATCGCAATGATTTCTCGCAGTTTGTCGATACTGTAAGTTCTCAGATGCGCCTTATAAACCAACTGTGCCGCACCGGTTGTGGCACTATCGAATGCCGTGAGCCTGTCGTAAATGCGTTCAACAATCGACATACCCCACTCGTTTTCGGTCTGCGCCTGCTGGTATGGCAGGGTTACACCATCGAACCGAATCAAGCGGCTGTGATGAATTTTCCATGCGGGTATCCCACGCCCCGTATTCGTGATTTGGTAAAATTCGGGCTTACCCAGATCTTTACCTATCTCTTTAATACGGCGATTTAAATCAGGCTCAACCTGCCAGCGGTCGAGGGGCAACAGCCCTTTGAATTTGCCTTTGCCGATAGTTTCAGGACGTAGCGGCGTAAATGGCGCCTGCCCCTCAATCAGAATTAATCCGACCGCTCCGCCGTAGAGCCGTGACCATTTGATGATATTGTTCAGGTTTTCCCACAGTTCCCGCTCATCAAACAGTGATTCCAGCACACCACGCGCTTTGGGGTCTATTTCTGAGGTGATGCGAAAACCCTTGCGGGTCATGTCGTCGGCCACCGAATCCACCGCAGCACCGATAATCCAGGACGAACGGTACGCATTTTCTATCAGCATTTGGTTACGCTCGTCCAGTTTGGACGATACGTAGACGCCGCGTGCTGGTTCGGTGCGTGCATCCCAACACGCGCCATCATGTTCTCGTAGCTGTCTGCGGTGAGCTGCGGTTTGCGATTATTTTTCGCCATTAATAACCTCGTCCTAATATTTCCCAGATTTCCATTGAGATATCCATCGGGGCGTAAAGGATCATGACTGAGTCAGCCAGATTGGGGGATTTAGTCCCGTCCGGTTTTTTGTCCACAACTATTTTCCCGACGCCATTCACAGAATAGGTAGGTTGTGACAATTCCATAATGAGTTTATCTTTCAGCGGCATTTCACCGGAAATAGCTATCAGCTCATCAGGATCGTAAAAACGCCCCTCACTCACTGCCCTGTGGGTTTTCTGAAAGCGGGTGCGCAGCGCCCACCATGCCTGCGCTTTCGCGTTGGCGAAAAAATCTTTATTTAGTCGGGGTTCGCTGAATGCATCCCCCGGCACAGCTTCGCCATCAGGATCGAACACGGCACCACTCCCACGAAACGGAGTCGCGGTTATCATGTTCATTCGCAGTGATTTACGTTGTTCGTTGATAATACGGGCATCACCCCGTACACCCGCGCCCAGTCCGTCAGAGTCAAATCGAAACGAATCTAGATTATTCTGCTCACACCAACCGAAGACATTTTCAACGGAACCAAAAATATCACTGCCTTTGCCAGACCATTCTTTGATTCCCCCCAACAAGACGCCGTGCCGCCATGAAAACGCGTTTTTATCTTTACCCTCGTCGGCAACATCCATCGCCCCCATGCGAATACCCGTGGGGTGAATACTGAGTTTGATATGCGCATCAACCGCAGACTGCACCCATTCAGACGGTATCAATATTCCCTCTACCGACGCCTGATAGTTGATATCAACCTCCTGCGCCAGCGTGACCGGGTCAAGTTTTTCCACCTGTTTTTTGTACCAGGCATCGTCTTTCCGTGGGTCATCTCGCCAGTGGAATGTGAAAATTTTGATGTTGCCACTGTGCCTGCGTTGGGCGAATGAGTTAGCCATGCCGTTCGGTGTCGAAACATCCTGTCGGCAGTTGGTTGTGGCAGACAGTGAGGCATCCACCAGCGCTGGACGTTCGAGGAACGCGGCCTCATCCACAAAATAGAATGACGCACGGTCACCCCGCCCGATACCATCGCCCGCTTCTCCTGTAATAACTGAGTCAGTATCAGGGAACAGAATACGCATGTGGGGGGCGTGTTTGCGAATATCCCACGTGCCTCTGAATTCGGCGGGCAATAAGTTGATGAAGTTCCTTGCCTTATCAAACAACGACTTGGGTGAACCCCGCATATCGACATACTCCTCTTTGCGAGAACCGAAACCCGCAGCAACCCCCCGATTGAACAGACATATTGAGCTGGCCGTGGCGATGGTCAGCCAGCTAATCCCCATGTCGCGGGTTTTTTCAGTGATCCCCGGTTCCTGAGTACGCCAGCATTCCATAAACCATTCAATCCATTCCTCCTGACGGGGGAACAGAATAAAGGGGATACGGGCAGGTAAACCCCGCTCAACGTTGCGGGGGTCTACCGTCATGCCCCAGTCAATAATAAATTGCCCTGGATTATCGCGGTAAAATGTCCGCATCGCAGGTAATAGCGTGGGGTTCTGGCGAATGCGTTGTAACCGCTCCATCCGCCATTCGAATATCGCGTTATAATCGGGTTTACGAAAATCAAACGGAAACGGCACAGGCATTGCATCACCCCATCATTTTCTTGTAGGCAGCCTCTGCCTGTTCGGGTGTCAGTTTAGCCACCGCTATCGGGCCGTCATTCGCTCCCGTCAGTTCGTTTTTCACATTCTCACGGAATGCCTGAACAGAGATGTGTTTACCCAGCAATTCGAGATTTTTAACTTTGTCCGGCCATTTGATTTTTTTGAGTATGCCTACCATATCGCGGTCGTCGCCTCTGCCCTCGAACATCTCAGCCAGATTGAACCCACTGAGATAACGACGCCACGATTCCGGCCATTCAGACAACGGTTTGATACTAAGATCCTCCTCCAGAATGTCAGCCACATCCATCTGGTCGATTTCAACGAGGCGCATCAGTACATAGTTAGCATCAATCCCCAGTTGTTTGTTGCGCGTCTGTTTCAGCTCATCGATCAGCGCGATAACAAACGGTTTTTGCATCAATTGATAGCTAATTTCACTGGCACGTTTCGGGCTGTACCCTGCTCGGATTGCTGCCTGCGTTGCGTTTAAATCGACCAGGTATTCACGACAAAACGTTTTTTGTTTTGTAGTCATTTTTGTACTGGTCATTTTCTGAGTTCCTAAAAAGAAAAAAGCCATCCGTTAACGCGGGTGGCAGCAAATGTTATGCAGATCACTTTTTAATCACTTTGGTTGGATATAATCGCAAAGCGATTACAGAGAGAAACTATCCCACTGACACCGCCCTCTAACACACTCCTGCCCCACTCAGGGAATGGACACCGAAATAAAAAAGCCACCGCGGAGTGTGGTGGCTTAGCGTGTTAATTTCTTTAAATTGATAAATACTTATTCTTTGCTTACTGTGATATTGATCAAATCAATGAAATCTTGGCACATCTCAAGGCGATGCCCGTGATCGTCCACAAAGTTATATTTCTTAAAGTATTCCAATATCTCCTCGGGACTTTTCCCGTATAAAGGAGATTTAGAAATTGAATCGTGTATCTGTTTCATCTTCAAACCTTCATTCTGTTGGTTATGACCAAGTCACGAGAACATTGGAAATAGCTTTTCATAGTGGAGGAATATATCAATACGATGGTGTTCCAGCCAATGTACATCAAGGATTGATAAGTGCTTCTTCCAAAGGAAAGTACTTCCACCAATACATCAAAAACGTTTACCCATACCGTAAGGTTAGATGATTATTAACTTGGCGAGGCTAATACCTCGCTTTTTGTTATCACTCTCACCACCTCAGTATCATTTGCTCTGAGGTGGTGATGCGTTATTCCACACAGATACAGCAGTGACCGATGACTCCTCCTCTGGCCCACATGCACCACAGTCAGTACATTGCACAAAAAACCACGTGTCATCCGAATATGAGTTTATTTCCGTATCCCCACTACCGCAAAACAGGCACGGTTTGAGTTTGTCTGCCATTACTTTTTTCTCCCACATTCAATCTTCGCCCAATCCCTCAATCCGAGGAACTTGGCTTCGAGGGTTTCAAGTTCTCCGAGGAGACGTACATAATCCTGTTCAGCGTCTTTCGCCAGTCTGGCGGGTCTTGAACCATCCACGCCGGAGGGGGCAGCGGCTTTAGACACGGGGCACTCGGCTTTGACGTACACGCGCTTAACGTTAGTGCGGAGAGTATCGCTAAGCTCATCAAGTTTAGATTTGGCATTGGCGAGTTCCTGAGTGTGTCGGGTATCTAATTCGTGGAGTTGCTGGATGCGCTCTTGCTGGTTGGTGTTGATGGCAACCTGTTCGTCATACTGTAGCTTTAAACTACGGTATTCTTCGGCCTTGTCCTGATACTCACTGTAATAGAACCAGAACAGGCCAGCGACGACAGCAAAAGCACCAAGGGTGAAGTGCTGGCTGTTGAATCTCATAGCATCTCAAATGCCCGTGTGAAAGTGTCATCGGAATAAGGTTGCTTGCCGTTCTCGTGCCGGATGATGGACTTAGCCAGCGCAATCAATGTGGGTTTATTGATGTCCAAAACCTGATTCGGGTCTACATTCAGTGCCTTAGCAACACCCTTGATATAGGCTGAGGTGTTATTCTCGTTATTTGGAGCATAGCGATTAATCACCTTGGCCACACTCTGATAACCGTTCTTGTGGTAATTGGTCAGCAACTTCATGAGTGCCCGGATACCATATTCCGGTGATTCAAACAGACAGAACCGAGGATTTTTTACACCTGTTTCGATTCCAATTTGACCCTGCCACTTATTAGCGGGATTGTGGTCAATATTGCCCGGGTTGTTATTGCTAATGCCTCTGCTCACTGTTTACCCCCCAACCGTTTATTGATGGCACGAATAGCAAACTCGCGTATTTTCTCAACGCCAATAAATCCAACAGCGCCACCGATAGCCGGTGCGAAACTGATAGGAATGCCAAACATCTCTAGCCCACTGGATACACTCCATGACAAAGCACCACAGAGCAGCGCCTCTACCCAGCGGTTCTTTCGTTCCACGCCGTCGTAAATCAGGCGTCCGTAACAAATTACGATAGCTAAAGCAGAGCCGGATATCTGTGGCCATGAGTTTTTCAGGCCATTTAACATGTCAGCCCATAAATCAGGATTTTCTTTCATCTTCATATTCCACCCCATTTGAACAATGGGCGTCCGTGGGGGTGAACGATGGTTACCCCTGTGATTGAGTTAATAGGAGATGCCGCCCTCAGAATTGAGGGCGTAGATACGCAATGTGCGCCGCTTATAGCAGGTATAACCCTGCATAATTTCAGATGTTAAATTGTGATCCTGCCAATATGAGCGTTTGCGGTCGGCTGGAATAGGTAAATCCGCAACGCACCCAACACTAACGGTAGTTGGCGACCAAATATGCCATTGGCTGACCGCTCACCCCAGTTGCCGTCTCAAAATACCCCCGTATAGCGAGATTTAAACGATTGTGAGCGGTCAACGAATGGCACAGATAATTTGTTAAAAACAGGTTCTATTTAACATAATGGTTCTTACACGAACCCCGACTTTTCAACTCAATCAAAATGTCACCCCAAACATGTAAAAGCGACAATCTTCTCGCTCATTTTAGGTCATTTCTCGATATAACATTTTGTTAACAAATCGCCACTATTAGGGTTCAGGTAAATCTCGATGTCTAACGGTTGTTTTCCCAAGTTTCCACTTTTCGCCCAAAAGAAAAGGCGCCTAACATTGGGCGCCTTTTCGCAGGGTATAAAAACCACTCCTATCACAATAGCACAGTTTTTGCGGGTCGCACTAGTTTTCATGTTTCGATTGGTTTCTTTTTAACCATTAAATCCATATCTAATTGAATTCCCAGTGTATCTAGACACCCGGCTACGAAACGCTCACCGCATTGTATACGGTGCCTGACCTCTCGCTCGTTTGTTTCGTATTGGCGGGCAATCTCGCGTTTAGAACGCCCGTGTATGTAATGCTGTTGGATATATTCCAATTCCTCGCCCTGCCCTATTGCCTGGAGTCGTGCCACGCACAAATCAATGATCAATCCGTCCTCGTCGCTGCATGTCAGCCGGGTATCGCCGTTCGCGGGCAGGAGGCCGCTGAACCCCGCAGCAACAGACGACCAGCCAACATTGGTTAGATTTGACGACCACCCGCCCCATCGAACTAAAACTTGCTGAATATTGCGCATAGAATTTTGCCCTGTAGTTTCGTGTACTGTGAAAATTTTTACCAGTTGCCGTCGTGCTTACGTGCCGGTGTGATTATTAAAGGCTAAACCAAGCTCGATGGCCTCTTGCTTCAATTTTTATACTTCTGGGTTGCAGATAGGTTGCAGATAAAAAGCTATCTGCAACCTGCCTAACCCCGCGTATTTTCTGGTTTGTCCCGTTTTAGGTTGCGGGTTGCAGATGTTTAAAACATATATACATATGAGACATATATATGAGGTGTATATAATCTCTCTCACATGTGTATGTTAAAAATAACTGCAACCTGCAACCTTTTTCATCTAACATATTGTTTTTATTTTATTTTAAAGGGTTGCAGGTCTGTTTTTATCTGCAACCTATCTGCAACCTTTTACATCTCAATTAGTAATTTTTTGCAACTTTCTAGCTCAGTGCGAAGCTGTTCATTACTGAACTTGCGATTTTTTACCAATACCCAAGGTCGCTCCGTCTTCCCCTCGAACTTAATAGCTCCTGCCTGCCCCAACCCTTTACTTCGCAAAATGCCGCTAACACGCTTCGGATTGATATCAGCGTCAAGACCAAGTTCCGCGACGATATAACTCACTATTTGTTGATAGGTCATAGCAGCAACTGGGGGGTCAGCCAACAAGTCGAATAGCACCTTATCGGCATCTGTCCGGCTACTATCAATCATTAATTGCCGTTCTTCGGTCTCTGGGGCACGCTGCCAGTCAAACGCATCTAAATCGATACCCATCAGATACCAGTAGACCTGAGCGATAAACTCTGGATCTTTTAGTGCCTGGTACAACTGCTTGAAGTAATTGTCGCCCTGCAAAAAGTCAGGGCCACCAAACACGGCAATACGGCGGTCTTCTGGAGGCAAGTAAATAGCGTCGATATGGTTAGAGAAAAACAGAAAGTGCGTGAAGATATCCATTGTCATCTTCTTGCCGTACTTGTTATTGACCTCAAACCGGGGTTCGGTCAGCAAATCACGAAGCTGATCATTGACTGAATAACGTTTCTCTATGTTTTCCTTCACCTCATCGACGGTACACAACAACGAGTGGTACAGATAATCGTGATATTGGTTCTTACAAATCACATCCATCTTTGCTCGGGTACAATTCCAATGGCCTAATATCGATTCCATTAACTGAATAACCCAGCCGCGCCCCGTACCATGCAGTACGGATATATGAAGCACGGTAACCGGACAACGGCGCTCTGGTCGCTGAACCATCCATGCGAGACGGGCGATAAAAAACAAACGTTGGGACTCACCCGGCACTAAGTACGCGATGTGTTTAAGGAAAATGGCTTCCGCTTTGGTGAAATTGGCCACTTTCTGGTGTTCAGGTAAATAGAACTCATTAATTTCTAGCCAACCATCTTGCCCCTGTATGAGTCGCCCTTTACCTGGGTGATACCCTGTGCTCTCCGCAACCAGTTTTTTAGGGTGTTCCAGCCAACGTTTAGTCGCAGGTGTAGGCTGCCCTTTCCCCATAGCCGGAAACTGGAACGGAGCCATTAGGTTTTTAAACGACTTCATATCCATGATGCTACGATAGGGAGGCCTGGACAGATCACAGACCTGATCCCCTTTCACAACATAGATAAACCGCTCAATAAAATGGCTGGTCATATCGGTATTGATATCAGTGAAATTCGGTGCGCCTTCTTGCTCGGTCAGATCCTCAAAATCGCGCACCCCAAACCCAATAATATTGAGGAAATCGCCATCATTACGATGTGCACACGAGGCGTGCAGGCACTTAAAATGCCCCACTTTGAACCCCGCGGTACTTGACGGAAAATACGCGGTACTGGTCGGGTCACTATCAATGCTATGTCCGTCCGCAAACGGACATGTGATATAGCGCTCGCCATTTTTGCCAACGCCCAACGTCCAGCCGTTCGCGTCCAGATAGTCGGCGGTCTCGTCAGTAGCATTGGGGGTAGATATGCCGCGATCACGGAGTTTTCCGGCAACACTCGCTTCGGTAGACACAGCAACGGGCAGTTGTTCAGCCAATGCTGACCACAGCATTTCTAACTGTTCAGGCGTTATTTCGAGCGGGTCGCTGGGTAAACCGCCATCCCATTGAATGCGAGCACCGCTAGGATGCGTGCCCGCAGCCACAAATTGCTGACCATCGGCCAGCAGTTCAATGATACCCAAATCATCCGCCAGACGGTGAATACGCTTACGATACTCGCCCTTAACTGACAACAAATACAGGCACTTATTACTGTTATTGCGATAACGGCGCGGAGGCAGTTTGCCTAATAGTTTGACCAATAGTGCCTGGATCTGAGCCTGTACGTTCTCATCTTCGCTATCACAATCCAGCGCCACTGCACCTAACCCGGTACGCATGCAAATACCATAATCAGGTTCGCCCGACCACGTTGTAATATCCGGATCCGTGACTATTTTTTCTGTCCACCGGGGGATACCCACCACTTGCCGTAACCGATTGTAACGGCTAGGAGTTTTGCCAATGCTTTTCAAGGATGAATCAGGGGAAACGAGGGCATCAGGATTACATACCACGGGTAGCAGCTTCTCCGCACAGCCCAGTATCAGATCCATATGGAACCATTCATCAGGCGTCGCCCCCCAGTTTGTTTGTTCTGACATATGGGTACGCGCCTTATTTGTTATTTTCTTTCACAAATTCCGTATAAAAACGCTCAATAGCTCTAACGGTAGATAAACGAGGGTCGTTACTCTCATCTATAAAAATTCGGCTTAAAGACGATTGGCTAACACCTGTCAGATCGGCCAGTTGTGTTTGAGTAAAACCAGACTCAATCAGTCTTCTAACCATTTGATGGGGTGAAATAAGGTTCATATATTAAAATCCTCCAGCTTAAGATATAGGTAAATGTACCCTAAACCGGGTTCAAACTCCACCCGAAATAAGAAACAAAAAACAGCTAATATATGCAAATGCAGGTATTAGGCGTGATTGAAAATAATTTAGGGGTGCAAGCGAATGCCATCAGATCTCAGCATTTTAATTAAAAATATCAAGTACTTAATGTATAAACATAACATCAGCGGTATGACGGAGTTATCTAACCGTTTAAAAGTACCGCAATCAACTTTACACCGAATATATGCAGGTGAGGTCAAAGACCCGAAGTACACAACATTAAAACGTCTTGCGGATTTCTTTGGGATTTCCCCGATAGAGCTATTTGAGTGTGATTTACAAGATACCCAGCCAACAGCTATTGTTGAAGTGGATGGGGAATATTACTCTCATACTTTCACTAACATACCAGTACGCAGTGACATTGTGATTAGTGGCAACGTGCAGGAGTTCGAATTAACTGAGAGAGGTGATGAACATAGCCAATATCTACGCTGGCCATCATATGATAAAGACGCATACGCCGTGAAATGTACAAATACTTCATTGATGCCCCGCATAAAAGACGGCGAATTCGTGGTTGTCGAACCTAACCAACCACCAACTCCAGGGGACGAAGTTTTGATCATAACGACAGACGGTAACACTACCGTTAAAACATACTTATTTGAAAGAGATGGGCAGTACCATGTACTCCCTATCAATGAAGATGTTGCCCCCATTCGCATACCTAAAAATACGGTTCAGTCCATACATTATATCGCCGGTATCGCAAAGCCAAATCTCATAAAGAAATAACTCCTTATAAATCAAATAAATAAGTTAGGCCGTTAAATAACGGCCTTCTTTTTCGCAAATTACACCCGATTTAGGGTTGACACAAACATCACTAATGGAATATAACTTCTATATCGATTTTAAAAACCGTTTTCGGAATTACCACCCGCTCTTTAACAATTTAGAAAGTCGGAACGCACACTACCTGCTGTTTAGACCCCTACGCATGAAATGCGACGTACCATCGAGCGCGATCCGGTCGATGGGAAGATTAGCCCCATAAATGGGCGCGAACGGGCAACACTGGCGGTAGGGAGTGTGCGAACGCAAAACTCAACCTATAGGAGGAAAATTACCAATAAAGAGCGGCTAACTGTAGACCATTCAATGAGTGGTCTATGGTGAGCCAACCTACAACATGAGATAACTAAAATGCTAATAAGAAACATATCGTACCTAATGGCGATACATGGGATAAAAAGCGTAACCAAGCTAGCTGAAACTCTTGAAATACCCCAATCAACACTACACCGAATAGTGTCCGGCGAAGTGGATCCTAAATACTTTACTTTGAAAACCATTGCAGACTATTTCGGACGCACAACTAGCGGGCTAATGGAACTCGATTTAGCGGATCTTGACGGTGGTAACCCCTATATCCACTTTACCGATAGTACGCCAGCATCGAAATACCAGAATTTCCCGCCAGAAGTACAGGCCGCCGTCATTAATACGTACTGCGAAATAGTGACACGTGAGGAACGATTATATCCTGGCACAGATAGCTTAGAAGATCTGGCCGAAAGTTTAGTACACGGTTTTTCAAAACTTATTGAGAGCTAATAACAATGACTAAACATATTCACGCCGATTTAATGGCGACATACGCAGAAATAGCGCAAACAGATAATGAACCATGGCGACATTTTCAATGTAAAACGCTCACCAATAACGATTGGGATGATTGCATTACACCTATTGCATTCTGGTTCGACCGTGAGTATCGCCTGAAACCCCGTACTATCAAAATCGGGGATATCGAAGTTCCAGAGCCAGTGAGGGGGCCATTGGTGATTGGCACTGAGTATTATACTCCGTCAATCAACAGTATCTCACTCTACGCAAACCGGGTCACGTGGGGTAACGATACCTGTGATATCGAATGGTTGCAACGCGGACTAATCCACCTCGACCCCGAATCCGCCGAACTGCACGCTCGGGCGTTGATAGCGCTGACCGCTACGAAATAAAACCGCATTACGTCCGTACCAAACCATCGTCCTTTGGCTACCACACCCATCTGCCAGTTTTGGTGGGTGTGCTTTTTGGTGTGTAAAAAAGCGTTATGAAACCAAAAATAATACCGGTTGACCGATACCCGGTAAATAACACCGTTCGCCGCCTGCGCTGGCAACGGAAACTCGAAGAATTACAACGCAATCCTGATAGTAAATTCCCAATCACTTTGTATTCATAATAAAAGGGCTGGAAAATGAGCTTAGAAGCATCTTTAGATAAAAATAATGCGTTATTGGAAACAAATAACGCGCTGTTATCACAACTCCTTTCGACATTTGTTACGTCTCAAACAGCGGTAGCACCGGCTGCTAATTCTGGCATACATGAGGCAGACCTTAAAACCTACGCTATGGAACTCCCGGGGGAGGAGGTGGTGGTTGAGGGAATCCTTGCAGAGGCTGTTGATGAGGCGGGGGATAGCCGACCCGCCAAACCGAAAAAATCCAGTGTTAAAAAAGTCATAGATAACACTCCTGTTGATATCGAAACGCTGGATTTGGAAACCGTGGCCGCCATTGCCGTATTGTTCAAACAGGATGCCCACAACCTGACCACAGATAAACTGGCGCAGGCCCGCGCGGTTATTGATGGCGTGGGTAAAGCCCGCAACGGACAGGTAGACGCGCTGGACTGTGCACTACAAGGTCTACCGGAATTAAAATCACTGACGAACGCTGTTATTTTGGATTTGTGTCTGGAAATGGTAGCGAGCTGGGACGAAATACCAGGCATTACCGAACGCCGCGAGTTTGCATTGGCATTGCTGGATGAGGGCAAACAGACCACTGAGCCTGAGCCAGAGGTTGATCCCGCAGTAATATTTGAACAGGCCCGACAAGCATTATTACGTCTGTCAAAAGGGGGGTATCGCAGGGAGGCTGTCAGCATAGTACAGAAATTTGGAGCTATAAAAGTTAGCGATATCCCTCCAGAAAAACTCCCAGAGGTTTTAAAAATGGCTGAGGCCGCGTGGGTGGAGGAATAGCTATGCCGGAGGTACACGCAAAACTATCCCCCTCAGCATCACATCGCTGGTTGCGCTGTCATGGCAGTCTGGCGATGGAGGCTGGACTGCCAAATACCGAATCACCGTTCGCGCTGGAGGGCACCGCGGCACATACCCTCGCCGAAACAGTATTACGTAATCGCCAAAACCCGACACTAGCAGGTAAACCCTGCACTATGGGGCAAACCACCGCCGAGTATCTGGGGCAAAACGTCCTGCTCAAACCCAACACCCCAACCGTCGATGATGAGATGGTGGAGGCAGTGGGTGACTATGTCGAAACGGTATGGGGGCTGGCTCAGGGTAATGAGTTGTTGGTCGAGCAACGTGTCGATTTTTCCGATGTGATTGGCGTCGAAAATTCATTCGGCACGGCGGACGCGATAATCATCAACGGTAATGAGCTACAAATCCATGACCTGAAATACGGCCGCGGCGTGCGTGTTGATGCAGAGAGCAATGAGCAGTTGATGTTATACGCGCTAGGTGCCCTCGATCAGTTCGATATGTTGTACGATTTTAACACAGTGCGTTTATTCATCCACCAGCCCCGATTAAACCATGTATCAGAATGGACGGTCAATGTCGACGAGTTACGGCAATTTGGGGAACGCGCCAGAGATGCCGCCGCATCGGTCATTATCATGTTCAATATCGCTCAGTGTGATGGCGTAGAAACACTGCCCGCTGACAGTTTCACCCCAGGCGATAAACAGTGTCGTTTCTGCAAGGCAAAGGCGGATTGCCCTGCATTAGCGAAGCACGTGATGAACACTGTCTTAGATGATTTTGACGATCTGACGCAACCATTAGAGCCGCAAATAAAACAAGCAACCGAGCAAATCCCACTTTATGACAACCAGACACTGGCCTCTAAATACGCTCAGGTAGATTTTGTTGAAAGCTGGTGCAAATCGATCCGTGCCCGCGTCAGCGATGAGTTGAATGCAGGGCATCCCATACCCGGATTTAAACTGGTCGAGGGTAAACAGGGCAACCGTTCTTGGGGTATAGAGTCAGAAGCTGAAGCGATGTTGAAATCGTTTAAGCTCAAACAAGACCAGATGTACGCCAAGAAAATTATCAGTCCGACCCAAGCGGAAAAGCTGATTAAAAAGGACAACCCGCGCCGATGGGCCAAACTGGAACCCCTTATTATTCGGGCTGACGGTAAACCCACTGTTGTACCGGAATCCGATCCCCGTCCAGCATTGGACGTCAACCCCATAAATGATTTTGACGATATATCAGACGATATATTCGCATAATTACATCTAACCAATAACCAGGCACAAAATAGCATGAAAATTAAATTACCAATTGTACGTTTGGCATTTCCTGATTTATATGAAGCAACCCAAGTTAACGGCCAAGGCGATTTTAAATTTCGCTCTACTTTTTTAATCGACAAGGAGCGCCAAAAAGAGTTAATTAATCAAATTGAAGCCGCAATTAAAAAAGTGGCAACTGAAAAATGGGGTGCTAAAGCGGAATCTATTTTAAAATCTATTCGCGGAAATAACATGCGTTTTAATTTCCGTGATGGCGATGATAAACCCGATTATGACGGCTACCCGGGGTGTATGTATATTTCCGCCAGTAATAAATCGCGCCCTTTGGTTATTGATCGTGACAGAACGCCACTCACTGCTCAGGATGGTCGCCCCTATTCAGGTTGTTATGTAAATGCCACCATCAATATTTTTGCCTACGACAATAACGGCAAAGGCATTTCGGCGTCACTGGCCGGTGTTCAGTTCTTCCGAGATGGCGACGCATTCGCAGGTGGCGGAGTTGCATCAGTAGATGATTTTGACGATATCAGCGAAGGTGCTGACGCAGAAGCTGATATTTTTAGTTAATTAACTATTATTGCCCCGCATAATTAGCGGGGCATTTATTAGGGTAAAAAACCATGACACAAAAAAATTTAACTAAAGATATAAAAAGCGAAATTGTTAAAAATGCGCTGACTAAATCGGGAATATTTGAAAAAGAAGAACAGTTATTTAAAGACCGTGCTGATTGGGCTGAAAAAGTTAGAATAGAGGCTATCGGCGGCGAGAATATGGATTCGGGAATAAATGATATTATTTCTGAAATAAAAACACTGGCTAATAAAATACCTGAATCCGTACGCGAAGATGATTTTCCTATTCGTGAATCCAGTTATATTGAAATTAATTTAGCAGGTATTACTGTGTGGGCGTTTTATAATGGCGCACGAGAACGAGGCTGTCAACGTTATAGCAGACAACGAGTAACTAAAATCACCCCTAGAAATACCAGTGTAATATTGGCTGATAACCCGCTGGTTAATGAATTCTATGAATTGGAAAAACGTTACAACGAATTAGAAAACCAACGGGAAGATATCACCAATAATGTGGAAGCGGCGTTAGCCAAAGTTCGCACTGTAAAACGTTTGTTGACTGAATGGCCGGAAGCCGCCGAATTATTGCCTAAATCAACGGCGAAAGCTGCACCAGTTCCTGCCGTTCGCCGTGAGGCACTTAATGAGTTAATTGGGCTACCGACAGAGGCGGACAATGACTAACTTGTGGCTCGACCTCGAAACCTATAGTGAAATACCGATCAAAAATGGCACTCACGCCTACGCCGCGCATGCAGAAATCATGTTGTTTGCGTGGGCGATTGATGACAACCCCGTTCAGGTATGGGACATCACTAGCGGTATGGACATACCTACCGAATTACGTACCGCCCTACTCACACCCTCAGTGAATTTGTTCGCACACAATTCACATTTTGACCGCACAGTTTTACGCTGTTATTGGCCTGGATTTGACCACGATATCAGCCGCTGGCGTGACACGATGGTTCAGGCGCTGGCGCATGGTCTACCTGGTGCGTTAGGGGCATTGTGTGAGGTGCTGGGTATCCCATCAGACAGAGCCAAAGACAAGGAGGGCAAAGCGCTGATCCAATTATTCTGCAAACCCCGCCCGAAAAATGTCGCCATTCGCCGCGCCACCAGCGATACCCACCCGGAGGAGTGGCGACGGTTCGTTGAGTACGCAGCGCTAGATATCGTCGCCATGCGCGAGGTACATAAACGCCTACCCAAATGGAACTATCAGGGCGATGAGCTGGCACTCTGGCATTATGACCAGCGAATTAATGACCGTGGCGTGTATATGGACATCGAGTTGGCAAAATCAGCCATCGCAGCCGTTGAGCAGGAACAGAAACGGTTGGCAAAACGCACGCAGGCATTGACCGAGGGTGATGTACAGGCCGCGACCCAGCGTGACGCCATGCTACGGCATATCACCACGGCATTTGGTATTGAATTACCTGATATGCAAAAAAGCACGTTGGAACGACGCATAGCAGACCCCGATCTACCCGTCGCGTTACGGGAATTGCTCACCATCCGGTTACAAGCCAGCACTACCAGTACCAGTAAATACAAAGCGCTAATGAACGGGATAAGCGCCGATGGGCGTTTACGCGGAACATTACAATTTTGTGGCGCATCACGTACCGGACGTTGGGCAGGACGCCTATTCCAGCCCCAAAATTTACCGAGAGCCACCCTCAATCAGGCCACTATAGACACCGGTATTGAGGCGTTGAAATCGGATTGTGCAGATCTGCTGTTCGATAACGTCATGGAATTGACCAGCTCAGCCCTGCGCGGCGTTATCATCGCGCCGAACGGCAAGAAGCTCGTCGTTAGTGACCTGTCCAACATTGAGGGGCGAATGCTCGCGTGGCTGGCGGGTGAAGACTGGAAACTACGAGCGTTTAGCGAATACGATAGCGGTATTGGCGCAGACCTCTACAAATTAGCCTACGCCCGCGCATTCAACATCGAGCCAGAGGGCGTCACAAAAGACCAGCGCCAGATCGGTAAAGTCATGGAACTGGGGCTAGGTTACGGCGGTGGCGTCGCTGCGTTTGTCACATTCGCCCTCACCTATGCACTCGATTTAGACGAACTGGCGACCGCTGCGTTACCTAATATCCCGGTAAAAGTTCAGCGTGATGCCATGAGCTGGTACAAGAAATCAGTCGAACAAAATCAGACTTACGGACTGAGCGAGCGCGTTTTCATTACCTGTGATTCGCTCAAACGCATGTGGCGTAACGCCCATACCGCTACCGTGCCGTTCTGGTATGAACTGGAGGAGGCAGTAAAGCGGGCGATCAATTCGCCCAGTGTCACAATACCTTGCCGTAAATTGCGAGTTCGCCGCGATGGCGCTTGGCTCCGTATTGTTTTGCCATCGGGTCGCGCAGTGTGTTATCCCTCACCTCGTCTCGATGACGGGCAGATCAGTTACATGGGCACTAACCCGTACAGCCGCAAATGGCAACGGCTCAAAACCTACGGCGGGAAACTGGTCGAAAACGTCACACAGGCCGCTGCACGTGATGTACTGGCAGGTAACATGCCACTCATTGGCTACGCGGGCTATGACATTGTGCTAACCGTACATGATGAAGTGTTGACGGAAGCGCCTGACACCCCCGATTACTCCCATGAGCATCTCAGTTCATTGTTAGCTACAAATCCCGACTGGGCTTTAGATTTGCCGTTGAATGCGGGCGGGTTTGAGTCATATCGATATAAAAAGGAATAATTTATGGAACGTTGTCAAAAATGCCGTGGTTATTACGGTGAACCTAAACCTGTCGTTATTGGCGAAAAATGTTGTTTTAACATAACTACCCCCCGTGATGGGTATTCGTTCAAAACCCGCGGGGTTACAGGGGAATTATTTCTAATAAAAAATGACGGTTACTCTGTTATTTACCGTAAAACGATATACCACACTGATCTAATTGCTCACCCCGATGATCCATCGCCACTTACGCTCGCGTTTGTTGGTCAATGTACTTGTTCCCGTACCTGAGAATTTTCTATGTCATTTAAATACCGAGACAGCCCGTTATTTTATCGGGTTGCGCGCGAGGCCGCAAAAATTGAACGCGAGGGCGATTATCGTCGGGCATCAAAAGTGTGGAATAAAGCGGCGCGGCATTCGCGCAATGAATTAAACATTAAATGGGCAGAAATTCGTTCTGATTTTTGCCTAAAACAAATTGAACGGGATCAATTCAATGAAAATCAGAGAGGACGTAATAGAGCGACATCTGGTTATTGAGGTGAAAAAAGCGGGCGGCATTGCCTATAAATTTGTTTCCCCTGGTCGCCGTGGTGTTCCTGACCGTATTGTTGTTTTACCCAATGGGCGTGTGATATTTGTCGAGTGCAAAGCACCGGGCGAAAAACCTCGCCCTGACCAGTTACGGGAACACGAACGGCTCAGGGCACTGGGACAAGAGGTTGTGGTTTTGGATAGTAAAAATGTGGAGGGGATAATATTATGAGTAAATCCGATGAGTATTTACAATTTAAACTTAGAATTCCCCGAGAATTAGCTGAAGAATTAAAGAAATCAGCAGCAGAAAACATGAGGTCAATAAACGCTGAAATACTCCTTAGGATAAAAAAAAGATAATCATTTTTTATTATCATCTTTCTCTTCAACTGACCAAGCGTAATAATAGCGTTTACCCTCTACTTCAATATATTTATAGCAGTTATTCTCGTCATCAATATCTGCACCGCTAACACGAACAAAAGGAGGCTGTCCTTCGGATACTTCACTATTTGGTAGAAAAATACCACGTCCCTCACTTTCTTTAATCCATGCAGAGTACTCACTAAGTTTGTCTGTTAAGGTGTCTAACTTTTTATCAATTGATTCAATTTTAGACTCATAATCACTAGACGTAGTAACTCCTTGATAAAAATTATCACCGAAACTTTCAGCCAAACGTTGCAAAACCTCGGCATTCATTGACCGCTTATTTTCCGCTGCCGCTTTTTCTAATTGTTCTTTTAGTTCCGCTGGCAAGCGGATCTTCATTTGTGCATCTTCGCGACTCATCGTTACCAACCTCTAAAAAGCAATTTTGTAATTATGCACCACGGTGGGCTTGACAGCAATGAACCACGGTGGTTTACTTAATTGCAAATGAACCACCGTGGTTCATTATTTTAAGGATAACAACAATGGCTATAAAAGTTTCGCAACTAACCCACGCCGATTTGCTGTCAATCATTGGAAACATTCTGGATACAGCTCAGCTATTGAGCACTATTGAAGCAGGATCATCGCTTGCTTTTGAACTTATTGAATTCGCCCAGCAAGCAGCACAAAAAGCATCAACCGTAGAAACCACTAACTAAAGGTATAAACATGCAAAACGTTACATTTTTAGCATTCGAAAATGAAAGTACAGAACAACCTATTATGATGAGCAGCCGTGAGATTGCGAAACTGACGTGCAAGAACCATACAAATGTAGGTCGCGACATTCGCTCTATGTTATCGGCCTTATATGGCAGTGAAGATAAGGATTATATACGTAAATCAGATTTGATTTACGTTACAAATCAAGGTGTTGATTGCGTGCACTATGATACGAACAACCCCAATGCTTGGGAATATTTACTTGACCGTCGCCATACTGAAATCTTGGTTACTGGTTACGATGTTAAGAGACGCGCAGCAGTTATTGATCGTTGGTTCGCTTTGGAGTCAGGTAGCGCAGTTCCAGCAGTTCAAATCCCGCAGTTCTCAGTAGATGATTTAGTAAACAATCCAAAACTATTGTTAGAAATAATTGGGGGGCAATCTCAAAACCTCCTTTTGAAAGACCAAACGATCAAAGAAGTTTCCGAAGAACGCGACGAAGCCATCCGCACAAAAGCCCAAATCAGCCAGAAAAGAGAAGCAAAGGCACTTCAACGTAATTCTGCATATCAACGTGTCGCCAATCGAGCCATACGGGAACGTGAAGAAATGGCTGCCCGTTTCGGTGCAAGTAAAGAATGGGCGTCCCAACAAGCCGTATGGCGAGCAACGGGAATAATGTACGGGTGGAAAGTATTAAATGCTTGGTTAGATGAGAATAATATTTATGACCCCGTCACCGATGGTTACCCAATGGCCTACAACATTTACCAAAACTGCCACGAAGTCATATACCCACTGCAAGCGTGGCTTGAAGTACACGGCGTAGATATCAGTGAATTATTTTAACCCATAGCACCCCGCTGTAACGTGGGGTTTAAAAGGTACTCTATGAAACCATTCACACCCCGCCCCTACCAAAACCTTATTATTAATCACGAACTGGATTTACCCCGCTGCAATGTGTGGGCAGGAATGGGTATGGGCAAAACTGTAGCAACACTAACTGCACTGGAAGATCTCTATATGGTGGGTATGGAAACCCAACCAACCCTAGTTTTGGCCCCGTTGCGTGTGGCTCGTTCCACATGGCCGGATGAGGCGGACAAATGGAACCATTTCCACAATATCGACGTTCAGCCCATTGTGGGCAATGTTAAAGAGCGCAGGGACGCGCTCAAAAACACCAACGCCAGCGTATTCACCACCAACTACGATAACCTTGTCTGGCTGGTGGAAACGCTGGGGGACAAATGGCCGTTCGCTACCGTCATTGCCGATGAGAGCACCCGGCTAAAATCGTTCCGGTTACGTAAGGGGGGCAAGCGCGCGGCTGCGCTGGCTAAAGTTGCACATAAACATGTACGCCGCTGGGTGAACTTAACCGGCACGCCCTCTCCTAATGGTCTGGTCGATTTATGGGGGCAATCGTGGTTTATCGATCAGGGCGAACGACTGGGCCGGACGTACAGTGCGTTCACCTCGCGCTGGTTCAATAGTATTCGGTTCCCTGGGCAATCATGGGTGAAACTGGAACCGTGGCCGTTTGCTCAGGAGCAAATGCAAACAGCACTAAACGATGTGACCATCGCTCTCAACGCGGCGGACTGGTTCGATATTCAGGAACCAATTCACAATGTTATTCGTGTCGATTTACCGTCCGCAGTCCGGCAACAGTACCGCGCGATGGAAAAAGAGCTGTTCATGGAGTTGGGTAGTATCGGGGTTGAGGCGCTGAACGCGGCGGCCAAAACCGTTAAATGTCTGCAAATCGCCAGCGGGGCTATCTATACTGACGAGAACGGCGCTTGGCAGGAACTGCACGACGCCAAAATTCAGGCATTAGACAGCATCATTAATGAGTCTGGCGGTATGCCTGTACTGGTCGCCTACCACTGGAAACACGATTTAGAAAGGTTACTGAAAGCATTTCCCAAAGGCAGGCACCTTGATTTAGACCCGCAGACCCTGCGCGACTGGAACGCCGGGAAAATCCCCGTAATGTTCGCTCACCCTGCCAGCGCCGGTCACGGTTTAAATCTACAGGATGGCGGCAACATCTTAGTGTTTTTCTCTCACTGGTGGGATCTGGAACAGTATCAGCAAATCAATGAACGTATCGGCCCTACCCGACAGATACAGGCAGGGCACAACCGCCCTGTGTTTATTCACCACATTATCGCAACCGATACAGTCGATGAGCTGGTGATGGAACGGCGTAATTCCAAACGGGAAGTTCAGGACATTTTATTAGAGGCTATGAAACGCCGGTAATAAGCTGCGCCGTTTACTTAACATTGATATTCAACCTGAACGGTTAACAGATAATCGAGGTCAATACAGGTATGAAAACCGGTATTATTAGCGATGACGATATCGCCGAACTGACGGGCTACCAAATCCCGTCTAAACAATGTGCAACGCTAAAAGAAGCTGGCATATTTTTTATCGTTCGACGGGACGGGAGACCCCGAACCACATGGGAGCATTTTAACAACCCGTTCTCGCAGCGAGTCAGAAACTATGCTCCTGCCCCTCAAGAACCTAACTTTGGAGCGTTAGACTAATGGGTAGAAAACGCAATAACCCCGCGGATAACTGGATGCCCCCGCGAGTTCGACGGGGGCGATCTGCGTTTGAATTTCAGACCTATGACAGCCGGACAGTTCGTCTATGTGATTTTTCGGCGACTCAGGCCGAAGTTTGGGTTGCCTACGAGAAATTAATCGCCGACCAGAAAAACGACGAGACGCTAAACGGTCTGGTTAAGGCGTTTTTTCTCTCGCCTGATTTTTCCGCCCTAGCTACCGAAACCAAAAACGATTACCGAAAATATGCAGGAAAATTGTTACCTGTATTTGGGAACATGTTACCGGACAATATCAAACCGGAGCATATTCGTAAGTACATGGACAAGCGCGGATTAAAAGCGCGGACACAACCTAATCGCGAAAAAAACTTTTTGTCACGTGTGTATGGTTGGGGGTATGAGAGAGGACTAGTACGCAGTAACCCGTGTAAGGGCGTCAGGCAATTTAAGGAAATTTCGAGGGATCGGTATATCACTGATGCTGAATATAATGCACTCTATTCCGTTGCCCCTCCAGTAGTTCGGGTTGCAATGGAACTGGCCTACCTGTGTTGCGCCCGTCAGGCTGATGTGCTGGCATTAACCTACGCGCAGGTACGGGAGGACGGCATATTTATTAAACAGGGAAAAACAGGTGTCGCACAAATAAAAGGCTGGACAGAACGTCTGGAAGATGTGGTGAAGATGAGCAAAACGCTACCATTGGATAGTGGTGTTAGTAGTATCTATGTACTCCACCAGCGTAACGGATCTAGATATACCCGCGATGGTTTTAACAGCCGCTGGAAAAAAGCCAGAGCCGCTGCTATAGAAAAATTTCCCGAGCTGGATTTCAATTTTACATTTCATGACCTGAAAGCCAAGGGAATTTCGGATCTAGATGGTACGCTGGCTGAAAAACAAAAAATCACTGGACATAAAAACATCACCCAAACGGCACGATACGATAGAAAAATTAAAGTTGTCCCCGTTGTTGGGGGGCAAAAAAAGTAAATGGTTGGTCAAAAAATATAGTGAACAGATATAGTGAACAAATAGTGAAAGGTGATTTGAGTCAAAGCAAAAAAGCCACCGTAAAGGTGGCTTTTTCTAACCCTAACTCGATGTTTTACATCAAGTTTTTATTTGGTGCCCAGGGCGGGACTTGAACCCGCACAGCCTTACAGCCGAGGGATTTTAAAGACTAGTACACCACTTTTAAAAACAATAAGTTAAAAAAAATCAAAGTATTGTATGTGCTAAATATTACTATTTATTGCTATTTGTTTGGCACTGCTGCCAACAAAATTACTCGTCAAGTTGATCGTAAGGATTCAGTGTTAAAGCTAGTTCTAAATGGTCAGGTGCGAAGTGGGCATAACGCATAGTCATGTTAATTGTGCTGTGCCCTAAAATGCGTTGCAGAACTAAAATGTTACCTCCATTCATCATAAAATGACTGGCGAAGGTATGCCGAAGAACGTGGGTGCATTGTCCTTCCGGTAAATCAATTCCTGCTCTTTTAACCGCATTTTCAAAAGCATCGTAACAATTGGAAAATAATTTACCTCGCTTTTTAGGGAAGCGGTCATACAGTCGCTGTGATATTGGTATCGTTCTGTTTTTGCTGCTTTTGGTTTTTGTATATGTGACTTTGTATTTCATTAGCTGAGATTGGCTCAAATCCTGTGCTTCACTCCAGCGGGCACCGGTAGCTAAACAGAGCCGCACAACATTACCGAGATCTTTGTTGTTGGAATTATCACACTCAGCTAATAGTAGCTTAATATCGTTGGGATATAGGAACGCCAATTCTTTCTCTGATTCCCTAAATTGCCGAATGCCATTAAGTGGATTTTCACCTTCCCATTCACCCAAACGAGTCAACTCAGAAAAAACAGCGTGTAAGTATGATTGTTCTCTGTTTACAGTCGATTGGCTAGGTGATTTGCGCCCTTTGGCATTCCATTTGCCGTTTAATCTTTCTTCACGATAAACAGCAAACATATTCTTATTAAACTCTTTAGCAAATGGGTCTTTTAATCGCTCGCATATTGCTTTTAATTTTGCTTTTCGCGCTTCTCCATCTTTTAACGTTTTCCCATGTAATTCATACCAACGGTTAACCAATTCACTCAATTTAATCGTGTTGGATATATCAATATTCAGAGTTTGCTTTTGCGTTAGCTGCCGTTCAAATGCCATCGCCTCACCTTTTGTTGTGAATTGGCGTCTGACACGACGGCCATTACGGCCGTCAGGGAAGCATTGGCATTGCCACTTACCGTTAGGAAGTTTACTAACAGCCATAATTAACCTTTGTTATCACATAGTGTTAGAGCTTCATTTGTAAATGGGCTGAGATTTACTTTTGCACCTGTGGATAGATTATCTTTCCAGAAAGAAGAGCCATTAATGTTTTGTGCTTCTTTTTTGCCATTGGTTTTTAATGTATTAGCTAATCCTGTTAATCCATATACGGTATTATCCTTATCCGAGAGATCTTCGACAAAAGCACCGCCTTTATAACACTGCAACTCAACTTTATCCGCATTGAAAGCCCACTTATCGCCATATGATTCTTGACTGATCTCAAGGCTATTATAGGGTTTGGTTGGCTCAGACTGCTCTGAATCACAGGCTGTAAGGAATAGTGCGCTAGATAAAATCAGTAAAAATTTTCTCATGTTAATTACTCTCTAATTATTTTTAGCTACAAATCAATACAATTAAAAATTCAAATGATTACGAATCAAAATATTCATGCAGTCATACAAACTCACCAGAGTTCAGTTGCAAAATTTGCTTTTCGCGCCTCTCCATCTTTTAACGTTTTCCCATGTAATTCATACCAACGGTTAACCAATTCGCTCAATTTAATCGCATTGGATATATCAATATTCAGAGTTTGCTTTTGCATTAACTGCCGCTCGAATGCCATCGCCTCACCTTTTGTTATGAATTGGCGTCTGACACGACGACCATTACGGCCGTCAGGGAAGCATTGGCATTGGCATTGCCATTTACCATTGGAAAGTTTGCTTACTGCCATAGTTCACTACCTCGGTAATTCATAACCTTGCGGAGAAAATTGGAAGGTTAAGGTGGGTTTATCTGATTGAACATCGATATATGCAGAATGCTCGTAGTTCTTTGACTGGTGATAATAACGTCCAGATTTTGATTTTGAGGCTAATGAATACATTTTAGTACTTAGTTTCATATATTCATTCGTAGTTCTGCTGGGATCTATGGCTGCTTGAAATGCAGAGACAACACAAAAGGCGGTAAGTTGCTCAGTCAATGTATTAGGAGCGGGGTATACATTAATATCAACATTGAATTTGCCTTTTGTATTGATATCTTTGGAAAAACTAACAAAAACATCGTTAGTAAATTGCGTGTTATATTGTATTTCGTCTTCATCGCCAATTTTACGGGGTATTTCTAGCGTGAATACTTGTTCGCTACATTGGACGTTATCCACAATATTATTTATGGCTTTTTTGTATAGCTCATTCACAGGGGTAGCATTAACAAAGCTAGACCAAGCGGAAACAATCATCATACAACTGGGAATAAACTGTTTTAGTTCCATAAGACACTATTTCCTTAATAATATATGATAATGAAATATAAAAATGATTGCGCCCAAAATTGTTAATGATGTAAATTTGAGGCGCAATCGTTCGTTACATTTGTTACATTTCTGCTTCTGATGGTGATCGGGTATGTAAGCGTATTGCTAAACGTATTGCTAACCGCTTGTAGATTTAAGCGTGACGCCGAATTCATGGCGCGATAGTAATCTATTATTTCTTGTTCATCTGCTAATATTGGTTGTTTTTTCAGCCCTGTAATGATGTAGACAGTATCGAATCCATGCTTTGCTATTTCTTGTAAGTATAGACTTTCTGGGGTTAGAACGTCATTTTCAAAATTAATCTGCGTTTGACTGGAATACCCTGTCAAGTATGCAAAGTCCGTTTGACTAAGTCCCAATCGCTCACGTTCCTCTTTTATCCTGAATCCTATTGTGCTCATTAATAAGTATCTCCTATGCCAAATTGAATGTATTTCGCTCAAAAACATAAAAAACAAATAGTTAGTGATTAGCAATGTAACATTACGGCATAAGTGAAATATATTCACAGATCACAATTACAAACAAACATAATTTCTTATTGTTACTTTTAATATAGTTAATTATGCCATGATGGAGTTTTGTAAATTTATGAATAAATGATTGGTAATGGTGTGTATAACTATCATCCATTCTTCACCTGTTTATCAGGTGCGGATTGTGCAAATGCAGAACCGACAGCTTGCATGTTGCGGCGTGATTCTTCGTTCATTGCTCGGTAGTTTTCAACCAATATTTTTTCATCTATTGATATGTCAGGTCGAGAAGAACGATTACCAGTAATTATATATAAAATATCAACACCTAATGCCGCTAGGCGCTCTAAATATTTAGCGTCTGGAGACTTCTGATTATTCTCATAATTCCCCTGAGTGTTTTTGTGTATCCCTCCTATATCAGCTAACTCAGCTTGAGTTAGGTTGAGTCTTGTACGTTCTTCACGCAGTCTAAAACCGATCGTACACATTTTTTTGTGACTACCTCTTTGCAAAACACAAAATTTTGTGTTTAAATGTCGTTAATGTTTCTTAGTGGATCACAATATAACATTATGACACAAGATAAGCATGTAAGGCGCTCGCGATTGCCGCGAGGAACTGCCTATAAAAATCCGGTTCATGTCCGGTTTTCTGATGAAGAGTTTAAAGAACTAGATGCTATTGCTATCAGAGAAGGTCGTTCAAAATCCAGCATGGTACATATCATCTATATGAGCGCTGTACAGAATTTTCGGTGATGAGTTATGAGAAATATCTTATTTGATGTGAAAATCGAATCAGCCTATGTATCACTCAAAAAGTACTCAGAAATAACCAAAATTCCTTTTGCTACATGTCGTGCAATGGTCGCTGATGGTCGCATTATTATCAGACCGAAGAAAAGAGCTAAAGATATGATAGAAGTCAACATGATCGCTATGTTGATGGATGCATATAACAACAGCCAAAAAATTATCTAACAGAGGGTAATAAAATGAAAAACGCAACATCCCTGAACTGTTCAAAACAGCAATTAGCCCTGATGGTGCGCCTGTATGATGTTTTTAATGATTTCAAAAACGAGGTGGCAATCACCCCTGAATATATCCCGGACACGCTGGCGCAGTTTGCATATGTATTACTCAAAAGGTATTCAGAAATAACCCAAACCCCTTTGGTTACATGTCGTGCAATGGTCGCTGATGGCCGCATCATCACCAGACCGAAGAAAAGAGTCAACGATACGCTAGAAGTCAACATGATCGCTATGTTGAAAGATGTTATCGCAAATAGCTGAAATATTAACTCAACAGAGGGTAATAAAATGAAAAACTCAACATCCCTGAACCGTTCAAAACGGCAGTTAGCCCTGATGTCGCGTCTGTATGATGTTTTTGATGATGTCAAAAACGAAGTTGAAGTGACACCTGAATTTATCCAGGACACGCTGATGCAGTTTATGCAGATGGCAACGGGTCATGATTATCACGTTTCTAAGTCTGTGCATATTGGGTTTGGGGAAGTGCAATCTCAACCTCAACCGTTGGTTGATGTACCGGAACCAGTAAGGGCGCCACTGGAGCTAAATCGTACGTATTATGTTCCGGCGCTCTGCATGCTAGGTTCTATCACTGATAAACTTGAATGGTATGAAGATGAACATGATTACATGAATTTAGGCCGTGGCCTAATTCACCTCGACCGCGAATCTGCCGAAATTCATGCTCGGGCGCTAATGTCCCTGACTTCTAAAAATGCGGCAGAATTAAAGGTGTCTGATGAAGGCAATCAGCTTAATGACATCCTATCCCGTGAAATGACTTTGTGCTTGGAAGATGTTTTGCATCGTTATGCCGTATGGGAAAGAGTGACGCCTGAAAAAGAAGCCTTAATAATATCCCGGACTCTTCATCACGCCTTTTCAGAATATAGAAAAGATAACAACTATGTTATTTACGGATTGCCAGTACTCAAGAGAATGATTTCATTAGGGGTCAATTGGGGTGATGATGAAAAGAGTTTGAAATTACTGCTTGAGAAGAACTGTTTAACTATCAAAAAAGCCCTCAATGAATTATTTGAAGGCTTAATTAATAAAGGTGATTAATTAACTTTTACACCTGATTAGAGTAATTTTTGGTCAAGCAGTGATTCAAGCGATGAATAATATCTATTGAACTGAAATTCAATGTTATTCAGGGAAGTCGTCTCACTTCCATAGTGCATATCGATTGCTTTTATTGTTTGCTCGAACAGAAATAAAACTTTTTCATCTTTTGTCATTTTTATGCTCCTTTTATAGGGTGGTTGATGTTTTTCGCCTGAGTCTCCGCTCAAAGAAACCACAGGCAAAGAAGATACCACAGTACCATGCGCCGGACATGGCTAAAAGTCGGCAAACAATAATAACGATGGGGTAATAAATATGCGAAATACTATTCCAACACCAGAGGAATTAAACAAGGGGAAAATTAAATTCGGTACGTTATTCATTCGCCCGTTACGTATCAGCGCTGTTTGCCCATTCATCCGTTATCAGGTCGGGGACGGTGAATATTGCTACGGTAAATTTAATTCCAAAGAACAGGCCATTGATTTTTGTCGGCAGTTATATGAGGAACGGTTAGATGAACCAATTAAAGAGAGTGCAACACAAATATAAAATTTCCAGTGATGATTTTAATAAAAAAGTCACTAATAAAAACCATTTGGGTGATATTTTAATCTCAATTGGTTTGGCGACAACAATGTTAACCCCGTTATTATCCCTATTATGAGGTGATGCAATGGCGAATACTGAACCCTACCGCGCTGTCTCATTAACGCTGGATGAACAAATCAACGGATTGAATAAAACCGCTGAGTTACTGGCTCCGATTGTTTGCGATATTAAAAAATCAAACAGCCAACTGGCCGATTTCATTGAATGTATGCGTGACCGCACAAATAACCGTGTCATGAACAATGAAAAACTGCTGCATGTTATGTTTTATTTAGCAGGGTTTGATAAATCCCGTTATAACACCAAGGTTAGTGAATTCACGGAAGAAGAAATTCGTTCGTTAATTATGGTCATGAATCAATTTAAAGCGGTAGCAGAAAGAATACCGAGTAAATTAGTTATGCCGAATTTAATTGAACATTAATTTATAACAAACGTTTCAATGATTAATGCGTCAACTCGCAGGGATTTTTATTACCTAAAAACAGGAAATAAAATAATGGAAATAGAACAATTGATAAAAATAAACAGAGAAGATGAGCGCAAAAATTTAGCCACACGGGCTGCTTCTCGTCTGGAAAATCTCGCCGCCCATATTCTGTCGAATAAATTGGATCATGCCGCGTCAGCCGAATTATTGAGAAGTGAGGCTGAGAATATCGAGCACCAGGCGCAGGAGTGGAGTTATGTCTAGGGAACTCGACCGCGCCTGTGAACGCATCGCCGAAATGCTGGCGTGCCGGATAGCCGCCCATGTTAACCGCCCGGTCGGGGTTTCTGCGTTTGAGTGTGAAGATTGCGGTAATCCTATTCCCAAAGAGCGTCGCATGATTATTGCCGGTGTGACCCGCTGTGCAACCTGTCAGGACGTGTTTGAACTGAAACAAAAACATTACCGGAGTGTGTGAAATGAGTAATCTTTACTATGTGAATATCAATAAAGAAATGTTTGATAGCATAAAAAATAATAAAAATCGCTGTATTGGTGTTGTAGGTAATTCGATTGATGATACTGGTTTTGCGTTTCCTGACTATTTCGGTGACTCGTTTTTTATTAGAAGTATCGGTGTTGAAAATATTTTTAATAATAAACTGTTATATGGCCGTTTTAAATGCGGCGATTATGTTGTGCTTACTCAGAAAGGCGCCAGTGATTTTCTTCTTGATGATATCGGATATCGGACGACGATACTAATTAGTGAAGTTGTTTATTCTAGGGGGCGCTTCAATGCCCCTGACGAATCTTCTATTTGTTTTTATGAATATGATTTGTTAACTCCTGATTATTTCTTTAATGAGGGTGATAACAATGGCCAATAAAACCATCCTCAAATGGGCGGGTTCAAAATCCCGCATTATGGATAAATTGCTGCCACACTTGCCTGCGGGTCAACGACTGGTTGAGCCGTTCGCGGGTTCCTGTGCGGTAATGATGAATACCGATTACCCAGAGTATTTAGTTGCTGATGCGAATGCCGATTTGATTGATATGTATCAGAGTATTCAGGCTGACGGCGACTTGTTTACCCATGTTGCTTCGTTGTGTTTTTCAAAAATTCGGGGCAACGAAGAATATTATGAATTAAGGGATAAATTTAATTTTTATCAGATTTGGGCTGAGAATAAGTTGTATCGCGCCAGCTTGTTTTTAGCCTTAAACCGCCATTGCTTCAACGGCCTATGTCGTTATAACCGTAGGGGGAAATTTAATGTTCCCTTTGGGAACTATAAAACCCCTTATTTTCCAGCGACTGAAATCTGGTCGTTTTCCGAAAAATCGGCGAAAGCTGAAATTGTACATCTGGAATGGCAGGACACTTTAACTCTCGTTGATTATGGTGACGTGGTGTATTGCGATCCGCCGTACCTGACTCACGGTACAGGATTCACGCAATATCATACCGTTGATTTTACGCCCGCTGCCCATGAGGAACTCGCCGTAGAGTTACTCAGACTGAATTTTAATCTGGGCGTACCAGTCATTGCCTCCAATTCCATTGCGGCCAAATCGCTTTATGCCGATCTCGGTTTCACTATCCATGAAATCGACGCCCCGCGCACGATTGCCGCCAATGGCAACCGTCAACCCGCGAGAGAGATTATTGCGGTGTTGGAAGCGCGGGCATGAGCAAATTGCAGGAACACAACAGCGATGCATGGATCTCAATGTGTCGCCAGCGTGAAGAGTTTCAGCCGGGTTTGCCAATGGGTGCGACGATGGCTGAACGTCTGTTGTGGGATATCAACCCCGAAGACCACGCATGGCGTCATCAATTTATAGGGCAAATGCCTGACTTTTTAGCGACGTATTTTTCCAATCGTTACATAAAAATCTTTACTGAATCCGGCTGTAATGGCCGCCGTCGTGCTAATGCGTTTTTGCGGAAAACCATTGGTGAGAGCGTATTACCACGGCTGAATAAAGTTTTTGAGCGTTACCAATTCCAGCATCGCGCTTCTGGTGTAACCCCCTTCCCTTTTATCGAGCCACTGGAACGTCTGGTGACATTTGAGCGCAAAGATATCAAACAACTGGCGTGGGATATCGCCCGATTTATGTCGGACAGTTACGACGATATTTCAGCCCGATATATCAATCATCCCCCTGATAGTCAGGACGAAGCCAGACTGCGTTTGTCAGCTGTCTACCGGAGAATCGCCACGCTGGCGCGTCAGGCAGGGACAACTCCCCCTTATTGGAAACAGATCAACCAGGGCGGCGCGGTGACAGACGACCAATTATGCGCCGGTCTGTTGCGCCTGATGTCCGACAAATGGTGGTACGGCCGATTGAAGCGCCTGCGCGATGTCCAATCTGAGCATATGGCGATTGCCGTCGGGCAGGTGCAGAAATCAGCGTCACCGTATGTTTCCCGCACGACGCTGCGTGAATGGACAGAGCAAAAACGCCGCAATTGGGAGTTTCTGCAACAGTTTGAGTTAGAAAACGAAGACGGTGACCGGATTTCACTCGTGGATAAGGTCCTGGGCAGCATTGCCAATCCGGCCGTTCGCCGCTGTGAACTGATGATCCGGATGCGTGGTTTTGAGGATTTAGCCAATGAAATGGGGTGTATCGGTGATTTTTATACCATCACCGCACCGTCTAAATATCATTCGGCTCACAGTGGCGGCGGTTTTGTGAAGAACTGGAACGGCGCGAGTCCGCGTGATACGCAACAGTATTTATGCGGTGTCTGGGCGAAGATCCGTGCGGCGTATTCCCGTGCCGGTATCAGCGTTTTCGGTTTCCGTGTGGTTGAACCCCATCATGACGGCACGCCCCATTGGCACTTGTTGTTATTTATGCTCCCTGAGCATGTCGAACGGATGCGCGACATTGTACGGGAGTATGCGATGCAGGAGGACGCTCACGAATTAAACAGTGATGTCGCACGCAATGCCCGTTTTCTGGTGAAACCCATCGATCCAGAAAAAGGCAGTGCCACCGGCTACATTGCCAAATATATCTCAAAAAACATTGATGGCTATGCGCTGGATGGTGAAGTGGACGGCGAGACGGGGGAAAGCCTCAAAGATATGTCGCGTTCAGTCTCTGCCTGGGCGAGCCGCTGGCGTATCCGTCAGTTCCAGCAAATTGGCGGTGCGCCGGTATCTGTCTGGCGTGAACTCCGTCGCTTACGCGGTGACGAGCAGATTTTGCCGGATGAGGACATGGACAACGTTCGCTTTGCCGCTGATGTGGGTAACTGGTCAGCTTATACCGAATTTCAGGGCGGGCCATTGGTTGCCCGTAAAAATCTCACTGTGCGTCTGGCTTATGAGGTCACTGAACAAGGTAATGCCTACGGTGAAGATGTTCAGCGTATTTCTGGTATTTACTCGCCCCGTTTGGGCGAGTCCTCTTCTTTTATTACCCGTACTGTCAAATGGAAAATTGTGCCTAAGTCTGGTGCCGCACCTGCGGGTGAGGGGTTGGCTTTTTCTGGCGGCTCCGCCGCCTCTTGGAGTTCTGTCAATAACTGTACGGAGGCACGGAGGACGATTAACGACAATAAAAATTTAGTGGAAAAAATTATTGACTATGCCGATTCAATCGGGATGGATTTTAGCCGATTTATGGCGCGGTCATTAATCATGAGTGGAAAAATTAGCATCAATGAACAGCCATTCCGGTTATGGATGGACGGGCGTTTTATTCCGGTGGAAACGGAACGGCAGAAACAGGTGCGCCGCGAGGCACTGCGGCAGCGGATTAATAATCTTGGTGAAATGAGGAAGTTATGAGAATCAATTTGGGTAAATACGTGATTACATCGGATAGTCGTTCATTCACGCTGAATAAAAAGATGATAGCCAAAACAGGGAAAAATGCCGGGCAGGAGTCTTTGACGCCATTCCGATATTACACACAGTTAGCGCATCTAACCCGCGATGTAATCACAATGGGAGTTGATAGCAATGATATCAGTACATTGCAGCAACTCAGTGAGCGAATAGAGGAAATCGCGGCAGATTTAGTGGGGAGAATAGCGAAATGATGCGTTTCGGCTCGGTCTGCTCCGGTATTGAAGCCGCCAGCGTGGCATGGGAACCGCTGGGGATGTTTCCGGCATGGTTCAGTGAAATTGAGAAATTCCCCAGCGCAGTATTGCAATACCATTGGCCGTATGTCCGCAATCTGGGGGATATGACCCATATCCCCGTCATGATTGCCGAAAATCAGGCCGATGCGCCGGATATTCTGGTCGGCGGGACACCCTGTCAGGCGTTCAGTATTGCAGGTCTGCGTAATGGGTTGGGCGATGAACGGGGACAATTAACACTATCATTCGTGGAGTTAGCTAATGTTATTGATTCAGTCAGGGCAGCAAACGGAAAACAGCCATCTATCATCGTCTGGGAAAACGTGCCCGGCGTATTATCCAGCCGGGATAATGCCTTCGGTTGTTTTCTTGCAGGGCTGGCCGGAGAAGATGCCCCGTTGCAGCCATCAGGGACGAGATGGACAAACTCTGGTTATGTGTCTGGACCACAAAGAAATGTCGCCTGGCGAGTGCTCGACGCTCAATATTTCGGAGTGGCCCAACGACGCCGTCGTGTGTTTGTTGTCTCAAGTGCTCGAACAGACATCTGTCCCGCAACGGTACTTTTTGAGCCAGACCGCGTGCGCCGGAATCCTGAACCGCGCAGAACGGCGGGAAAAACGGTTGCCGGCAATGCTGGAAGTTGCGCTGTTATCGGTGGTATCGGGGTGATGACCTGCCGATTACTGTCGTTTGGTGAGTATAAAGTGGATGATATTTCGTCAACGCTCAGGTCACGGGATGATAAAAGCGCAACTGATCTCATTACAACGCAGGATGCCGTGCGTCGTTTAACGCCCGTTGAGTGCGAGAGGCTACAGGGTTTTCCGGATAATCACACCCACATCCCGTGGAACGGAAAAACATTGGAAAATTGTCCTGACGGTCACCGTTATCGGGCAATTGGTAATTCAATGGCTGTGCCTGTGATGGCATGGATTGGGAAACGGATTTTAATGCAGATGAGGCAACCATGAAAAAACTGACAACTGCCAGTGAGTTATTGAAAGCTGATTTCGATGTGTACTGTGCTTGCTATAAAAAATGGCGGAAAAACGCCAGAAATAAACCCGGCCAGCGTCCACCTAAAATGACTAAATCGCGTCGGGATGCCGTATTGCGGCAAATAGTTCAGCGTGATTTAGCTGCTGGCATGCTGATTTTTAGAGGATAAAATGATTACCTTAAATTTAACCCCTGAAATTGTTAACAGTATCAATCATAAATTTGAGTCAGGTTTATTTGTCTGGCAGGCACGCTGGAAAGCCAATCAACATCACCGAAATCGCTTTTTGCATAAAGCCAGACAGGTGGGTGCTGATTATTATTCCGTACTAGAAGCCTTAAGTGATGCCTGTCGGACAGGCCGGAACAAGTTTTTTATGTCAAATAAGGAATTCTTGCCGTTTTTTGTTCATAACGTTGCTCAGTATTTCCCTCAGCAGCAAAAGCGCCTGATTGAGCAGGCAGACGATATTAAGTCACTGAGGCTTAGTAATGGCGCTGAAATCCGCTTTGCGCATGAAAACAGCCATGTTGCTGCATTGTCTGGTGATGTGTATGTGTCAGAGTGGGCTTGGTCGGATAATCCCGTTCAGTTGATACAATTAGCTTTGAGTCTATCAATACATAAGAACTCGCATAGAACGTTTTATTCATCCAGAGCTTCAGGAGATAACGGAGAGGCAGCTTATAAGCGGTTTTTTACTGGAAATTGTATCGGACGTGGCCCTGCTTTTTTCGATACGGTAACGTTGTTCGATGATGTTGAAAATCGATTTAATGAAGAACAACTTCGTAAGGCATGGTCACAAGAGGCATTTGAAGAGCTGTTTTTGTGCCGCTTGCCTCATCCCCGTTGGTAACCAGAGAGGACAAACCCAATGGCGAAATCCCCCGCAGAACGTAAAGCCGCCCAACGTCAACGCCAGCAGAAAGCTGGCGTCACTAAAATAGAATTGTTGCTCGATAATCAAGAATTAGCGATGTTGAAGCGCAATTGTGCCCTGAGACGTCCGGGGCGTGAACCCTACGATGTGGTTGAATACCTGACATTGCTTATTCGCAAAGATGATGCGGAGTTGCAGCAGACTATGCAGGCATTGGCAACGCGACGATGTGGCAAATGTGGCGATGGTCTTCCTGTGGCCGAATGTTGTTTTTCTGGTGACTCAGCGTGCTGGAACACATTAGGCTGGCATAAATTAAAACTACAATTGTGATCATGTGACATGTCACGAAATGGTAGTAACCCCTGCCTCAATGCGGGTTATTTTTGTTCTTAGTCATGGCTGCATAAATCCATACATTCCGTGCATCAATCCGCAAGATCAAATCAGGATCTCATGCCCCGCCAAGTGCCAGTACTGGCGCTTCTGGAGCGATCCCTTGCAGGTGCATAAAAAGCGACACATTTAGTGGGCAGGCGCGGCGGGGTCACGACTGCGCGTGGTGGCGTGTAATGACGTGCCAAAATCAGGTTTCATCACATTATTATTACAGTTGAAACTACATTTCATTCGGGCAAAAAAAAGACCGCCTCGCAGACGGTCGCATCATCAAGTGATGGAGGTTAATCGTTGCTGTCCATCTCCAGCGAATAGCGGTCAAACCGGATAACTTCTTCCCCAAGCCAGTCATTCAACTGTTGCATCTTGCTTTGCAGTGGCAGCAGTTCGTTGCGCACAAACACTTTAGCCGCTTTCTCCACATCCCCAAAGCCGCCGGCGTTCTCAGGAATGATCCCCATGATTTGTGGCGGGACACGATGTGCGGCCAGCATGTCATCACGGCTCACGTTCTTGATATTCAGAAATTCATCTTTCGCTGCGGCTTCGGACAGCGGAATAGTCTGAATGCCGTCTTTCTTGCCGCCGGGCGCATACAAAAACAGGTTGCGAAAGTTGCCGGGACCCTTGCTGCTTTTCAGGGCTTCACGAATTTTATCCACATCATCGGTTTTCTGTGCCGCATCACTGATATACAGGATATACCCCGCATGGCTGCCGTTCAGGTAATACTTGCGGCGGAACAGTGTCGAGGCTTCATTGAGCAGAACGGACGGGATCGCCGCCAGATACTCCGGCAAGCCATAAAGCTCCTGATTAATATCCGGCTCTATCAAATGAAATACTTTCCCGGTCTGAAATTCAAACGGCTTGGTCTCATAGCCATATTGCACAAACCAATAGGTATCGAGATCCGCACCCCGGCGCGTGAACTTAGCCGGCGAGTGTTTCAGTGTCAGCGGTTGGCCTAACCGGTTATCGCGCAGCTCAAGATAGCCGTTACCAAACAGTAAAAAATCCAGCGCCCAGCTATCAAACGCCTGGCGGCTTAAATACTTGTGCGGAATGAACGTGCTGGTCAGGATGTTACGTTTAACAAAGATGGCACTGCTATGGTGGGGTGCGGCGCGGAACGTACGCGCCAGCCCGTTAAAACTGATGGGCGGCTCATAGTAATTATCGACCCGTACACATTCCAGATAATCAAAGATTTCACGTTTATCTAAAACGGGAATGGGGTCACCAAACGTAAATGCCTCCATTGAGGCGGTATCCGGCGTCTGTGTCAGTTTCTGGCTCTGGCGTTTCTTATTCTTACGGCTCATTAAAAGACCTCAACAATATTGCGGTGATTACTGTTTTCACCCGTGATAGGTTCGTTATAGAGGGCGTGCATGGTCGCCCATGCCAGGTCGGCATGGCTGGCTTCTTCGCTGCGGTCAGCTTCATAGGTGGGGCGGTTGCCACTGGCGGTGGTTGCCCGTCGGATGGCCATAAAAGACTGGGTGATGTCATTGCTGCCGGCGTCATATTCCAGCCGGTCATGGCTGATCACATCATAGGCTTTCAGTACCAGGGCATTTTTTAACGCGGGGTTATAAACAAACTCTTTGGCCGCCGGGAAAAAATCCCGCACATTCTGTAAAACCCCGTGACCCAGCCCGGTGGAGTCAATACCGATATATTGCACGTTATAACGTTCCGTCAGCTCTTTAATCGCGTCAGACTGGGCGCGAAAATCCATACCGCGCCATTGGTGGTGCTCCAGTATCCGAAATTTACCCCCCGGGAACAGGGGCGGCGCGATAACCACACAACCGGCACTGTCCCCGTTTTGCGTCCCTTTGGCGGGGTCGTATCCAATCCAGACCGGGTGATAGGCATACGGACGTATCATCAGGGGTTGCACGTCGTCCCACACTTCCCAGCTATCGACCAGACACTTCTGCATTAACTGCAAATTAAAGATAGACGCAATATCATCGACAAACTCACACATCAGCACGTTTTGATATTCATCCGGGCTGTATTCCAGGCTTAACTGGTCGATATCAAACAGGTTGCAGCCCCCGTGCACCGCATCTTCAACGGTCACAATCTGCCGCCACTGCTCATCACCGCACAACCGGCCGTCAACCAAAGCCTGATGGCTGATATCCACCTCAATACGCTCGGCCTTGCGGCGTCCGCGATTAAAGAGTTTGCCTGACCAGAACGGATACGCACTGTGGGTCAGGCTGGAGGGGGTAGAAAAGTAGGTCTGCCGCCATTTCTTGTGCATGGCCATGCCCGATGCCACCTTGCGCAATTCCTGAAATTTCGGTATCCAGAAATATTCATCCAGATAGAGATTGCCGTGGTAACTCTGTGCGGTGCGGGCATTTGTCCCCAGGAAATATAAGGTTGCCCCGTTCGCCAGCACGATTGGGTCGCCTTTCAGATCAGCGTCCACTTCACGGGCCATTTCGATGATGTATTGTTTAAAGACGTGCGCCTGCGCTTTACTGGCCGATAAAAATATTTGATTGCGTCCGGTGATCAGCGCATCCATAAACGCCTCGCGGGCAAAAAAATACGTTGCCCCGATTTGGCGTGATTTGAGGATATTGCGGATACGGTGCTTTTGGCCGGACTGATACCAGACTTTCTGATAACCAAACATATTGGCGTAGAACAGGGCTTCCAGTTTTTCAATCTGTGCTTCGCTAAACAGGTTCTTTTCAGGTGCACGACGTTCACCTTTGTTGCGATTGGCCAGCCTGGGGTTTAAATCCACCTCATTGCCGCCATCCTGATAACGGTGAATTTTGGCGTGCCGTTCCAGCTGACGATAAAGCAGGTCGATTTCTTTGTAGTCTTTTCCCTCCTTGTTTTCTTTACTGATCAGCGTACAAAGGCGCACTTCCACACTCATTTCAACGCGGTCAAACGGGGTGATGTCATCCCATTTATCGCGACGTTTCCAGCTGTGAATGGTGACGGCTTTCTCGTTGAGGATTTCAGCAATGCGCACGATCCGATACCCGCTAAAATACAGGTGCATAGCTCTCTTACGTGGGTCAAGGTCTTGTGATGTATTCATGCCGCCAGATTACTGACTGGCTATCCCTCCCGCGCTGCACGCCCGTTGTGCCATTGCCCATACAATGGCCCGGCATTGTCACCCATCGTCCATCCCTGAAAACATAGGCTTACTCTTTTTTTTACGCATGAACCTACATTCAATTGCCGGAGCCTGAGCAATGACGAAAAAAAGTAAGCCGGTGCGCCTTTGTGTTGAAGGGGCCACAACGGATGGCCGCAAAGTCCCGCGCCAATGGCTGACGGATATCGAAAAGAATTACAACCCCACTGTTTACGGTGCCCGTATCAATATGGAGCACTGGAATTACTCGTGGATGCCCCGTTTCGGTGATGTGGATTCCGTCTACACCGAAGAAATCAGCGAAGGCCCCTTGTCCGGCAAGCTGGCGCTGTATGGCGTGCTGTCGCCGACGCCTGAACTGGTTGAAATGAATAAAAAGCGCCAGAAAGTCTATACCTCGGTGGAAATCAATCCGAGTTTTTCGGATATGGGCGGCGCTTATCTGGTCGGGCTGGCGGTGACGGATAATCCGGCCAGTCTTGGCACTAGCATGCTGCAATTCAGTCGCGGTGCTGAGGGGGGTGAGAGCAACCTTGCTGAACGTAAGCAGCACAAAGATAACCTCTTTACTGCCGCCGAAGAAACCCTGTTCGAATTCGTTGAAGAGGAAGGAAATCCCGCCATGCCCAATTTGTTTGACCGCATCAAGGCGAAATTCACCAAAGAGCGTAAACATCATGATGAAAACCTGTCTGACGTGCACCAGGCCATCGAACTGTGTGCGGAAGAACAGACCAACACGGCCACGCAGGTTGCTACGCTGACTCAGCAGGTTGAAAGCCTGTCCGGTTTGACACAGGAAAATGAAAACCTGAAATCAGAACTGGACGCACTGAAAGACACCCTGAGCCAGCAGGATAATAACCCGCAACGCCCCCACGCTTTCGGCGGTCAGGGCGAAAATACTGAAAACCTGACGGACTGCTAAACGGAAACGACAATGAGAAAAGAAACACGGTTTAAATTTTATGGTTACTTAACCCGTTTAAGCGAAATTTACGGGGTTGAACCCGGGGCGTTTGCCACCGCAAAAGTGGAAATCGAACCTTCCGCCGCGCAAAAGCTGGAAAGCAAAATTCAACTGAGTGCCGCCTTTTTAACGATGATCAATATTGTTCCCGTTAAAGCGCAAGTCGGGGAAAAAATCGGTTTAGGGATCGGCTCCACCATTGCCGGGACAACGGACACTAAAGATAAAGACCGTGAACCCACCGACCCCACCGATTTGTCTAAACAAGAGTATCACTGTAAGCAGACCAACTTTGATACCGCCATTCGTTACGAAAAATTGGATATGTGGGCCATTTTTGACGATTTCCAGCGCCGTATTCGTGATGAAATTATCAAACGCCAGGCGCTTGACCGCATCATGATTGGCTGGAACGGCACACACCGCGCCGCCACCTCTGACCGCACCACTCATAAATTATTGCAGGACGTTAACGTGGGTTGGTTACATAAAATCCGACGGGAAGCGCCCGACCATGTGATCGGTTCATCCACCGATAAAGACAGTAATGTTACGACCGCCGAACCGATCAAAGTGGGTAAAGGGGGCGATTACGCAAACCTCGATGCGCTGGTGATGCAGGCTGTTGATGATGCCATTTCCGAAGTGTACGCCGATGATACCGAACTGGTGGTCATTTGTGGCCGTCAGCTGCTATCCGATAAATATTTCCCTATCGTTAACCGTGACCAGGCCAACACCGAAGCGTTGGCGGCGGAGGTGATTATCAGCCAGAAACGGATTGGCGGCTTACCTGCGGTGCGGGTGCCGTATTTCCCTAAAGACGCGATGCTCATTACCCGGCTGGATAACCTGTCTATTTACTGGCAGGAAGACTCTCGTCGCCGTCAGGTGCTGGATAATCCAAAGCGCGACCGGGTGGAAAACTACGAATCCGTTAACGAAGACTATCTCGTCGAAGATTACGATTGTGTCGCGCTAATCGAAAACATTGCGCTAATCAAAGCCAAGTCTGCCGTAACCGCCGATACGGAAGATAAAAGCGGAGAATAAGCCGTGAACCCGTGGGAAAAGAAACGCATGCAAGTGGAGGCCAGGCAAGCCGCTGAATATGGCGGCAGGCTGGCCGATCCCTCGGTCACCACGCAAGTGAAGCTGATGTTACGTCAGCACAAGCGAGACTTAGGGAAAATCCAGTCATTTGAACGCAAAGCCACTTACAAACGCAAAGCGTTACCGCTGTATGAAACGTGGATCACTGAAACCCTCCACAATCAATCAGGGGGACAGGATGACGTTTTGATGTACCTCATGTTGTGGAGCTTTGATGCCGGTGTTTATGAGCAAGGGCTGGATATTGCCGAATACGCGTTAACACACCAGTTAACCATGCCGGAAGGACAATCACGTACAACAGGTTGTGCTATCGCGGAAGAAATGGCAGACCGGGCCAAAGACGCGTACACCGTGAAAAACCCGATCCCACTGGAGATATTACAGCGCGTCAGCTCACTGACTGAGCATGAAGATATGCCCGATAAAGTCCGTGGGGAACTCCATAAATGGTTGGGCTACAGCTTGCGTGATAATGGCTTTCCCCAACCGGCGTTGTGTGAGCTGCTGCGGGCCCTTGAACTCAATGATCGCTCAGGGGTGAAAGCGGATATTAAACAACTGGAAAAAATCTTGTCAGCGCAACACCGCGCTGATGATTAACGAACGTGCCAACGCGCCAGGGCGGCGCGAGATAAGAAACCCGTTTTCGACCTCTCGCCCACCGCCCTACCTATTTTGAGGCTGTTATGGATTTCATTTCACCCGAACCGATCAAAGAAGTAGACCAAATTATCACCAGCGGTGATTTCTGGCCATCCATCCATACTGCCGATTTTCGCGCCACCATGCGCAGTGATGGCACGGTGACCTCGGGCCGCCTGATTGAAGCGTTGAAAAATGCGGTCATTGAAACCAACCGGGAGCTGGCAGGCTGGCAGTCACAACAAATCAGCCAGGGCTATCACACCCTGAAATCGGTTCCGGCCAGCCGGATTAACGACGAATCTGAACTGTTATACCTTTACCGCCGCGCGGTGTATTGCACGGCAAAAGCCGGGCTTAGCGAGCGTTACCGCGACATTGACACCACGCCGGACGGGACGAAAAAAGCCGATTCACTGGAGCCTGCTATCGATGATTTGCACCGTGATGCCGTGTGGGCCATCCAGCGCATTAAAGACACAACACACAATATTGTGGAACTGATCTGATGCAGATACGGACACAACAATATGACACGGTGGACGCCCTGTGCTGGCGTCACTATGGACGCACACACGGTGTTACCGAGCAGGTACTGGAGGCCAATCCCGGTCTGGCTGATGTCGGGGTCATTTTGCCCCACGGCATGGCGCTGGAACTGCCGGATATCGCACCCGCGCCTGTGACACCGATGATCCAACTATGGGACTAAGAGATGGACAAACAACCTGATTTATGGGCCGACTTACTGAACGGCCTAAGGCACTCCTGGCCGCAGATTTCCGGCTCCGGGCTGGCGATACTGATTTGTTATGGCCGCCTGATTTATGACGGTGTTGAGCGCAAGAACCGCTGGGTCGAACCGTTGCTGTGCGGCGCACTGTCTTGGGGCATTTCCAGCGCACTGGAACTGTTCGGCATCCCCGGCAGCGTGTCACCGGCACTTGGCGGGGCTATCGGGTTTATTGGCGTTGAGAAGCTGCGTGAGTTTGCGATCCGCGCCATTAACAAACGCCTGGGAGGTAAACCCCATGAGTAGAGGCATTGACAATCACAATCCGGGCAACATTCGCCACGGGGATAACTGGCAGGGATTGCGTGAAACCCAGACCGATAAGGCATTCTGTCAGTTTATTGCGCCGGAATGGGGTATTCGCGCCACGCTGAAAATTTTGCGCAATTACGAACGCAAATACGGATTAAACAGTATCCGGCAAATCATTGCCCGCTGGGCGCCGCCCAATGAAAATGACACCGAGGCTTACATTGCCTTTGTGTGCCAGAAAGTGGGTGTTCCCGGCAGTGCAGTGATCGATATGGACAACACCGCCACGCTGCGCCGGCTGGTGCAGGCCATGATACAGATGGAGAACGGCCAGCAACCTTATTCTGATGATATTTTTACGCGGGCATTTGAATTGCTATGAAGTGGCAAATCAAATCCGGCATTATTCTTATCGCGCTGGCATTGATGGGGTCAGCCGCCTTTTCCGTCTGGTCTGTGTATGCGGAAAATGGGCGGCTCACCGAAAAGAATGCGGCATTAAATCAATCCCTATCAGCGCAAATTGCCCTCCATAATCAGCAGCAGGCGCGCCTGAAACATCTGGCTGAACAGGATGCGCAACGCTTACAGGAGCTGACTTATGCCAAATCTGAAATTGATCGGCTGCATAGCGCTGCTTTGGTTCACCCTGAGCGGGTGTACATCAAAGCCAATTGTCCAGCCGCTGCAACCCCTGCCGCCCCCGGCATGGCTGATGCAGCCGGCGCCCGACCTACAGACGCCGCTATCCGAAATTATTGGTTACTCCGAGAACGTATTGCCACTACCGAGCAAATGATCCGGGGATTACAGGACTATATTCAGACTCAGTGTCAATAACAGGTGCCCCATGAATAAACCCCGTTTATTACGCGCTGTGCTGGCGACGAAAATTCCTTACCTGCGGGATAACCCCGAATACCTGCATCTGTTTGTGGAAGACGGTGCCGTGGTGGCCACATCCGCATCATCACTGTCCTACGAATATGAATACACCCTGAACCTGATTGCGGAAAGTTATCCCGGCGATCAGAATATTCTGATGGCAGTGATAGTGCACTGGCTGCGTGAGCATCAACCGGACATCTTCGCCAATCCTGATAGCCGCCGCACCGGTTTCACCTTTGACGTGAATATCCTGAATGACGCCACCGCCGATATCAGCATTGATTTGAAACTGACTGAGCGTATTGTGGTCACTCAGCAGGGCGATGTCAGCACGGTGAATGCTGTTCCTGAGCCAGAAAACCCGTTTGACCGGTGGTGAAATGGAAACGGACGAATTGCAGCCACTGGATACCGCCCTGACGGCGTTGTTAACCCAACTATCCCCGGCCAGTCGCAAACAGCTTGCCCGCGAGATTGCACGGGACTTACGCCAGAGCCAGATGCAACGCATCCGCGCCCAGCGCAACCCTGACGGCAGCCGCTATACCCAGCGCAAGGCGCAAATACTCAAGGTACAGCGGGGCATGAAGTTTGTCTGGCGCGGTGAAACCCGCACCTTGAAAAACTGGCAGATCCGCAAGGGTAAGAATGGCGAAGTGATCACGGGATATGATGCTGAGCGCAAGGGCCTGCGCACCTTCTATAAAAACGATATCCAGCGCTTTCTGGAAGTCAAAACCGATCGCATTAATACCCGTAAAAACAGCAGGAAAACCCGCATGTTTAAGAAACTGGCGACCGCCCGTTACCTGCGCCTGTCGGCCAGCGATAAAGAAGCGGCCATCTTCTTTGCCCCCAAAGTGGCCACTGTTGCGCGCGTCCATCATTTCGGCCTGAAAGAGCGGATGCGGGGCAAAAATATTGAAGTTCAGTACCCATCACGCCGCCTGTTGGGGCTGACAGCGCAGGATATCGCGCATATCGAAGAACAAATCCTCGCGCATCTCACCCGCTAATGTGTGTCAGGACTGGCACAACCCCGATAACGTGCAGAGCGGTACGCACAGTGACATGTTGTGCGCATGAACACACAATTTACCGAACTTTTGCGCCGGCTGCGCAACCTGATCCGCATTGGCACTGTCACCCGGGTAGATACTGCCCGTGGGATTTGTCGCGTGGAAACCGGGCATCTTGAAACAGACTGGCTGAACTGGCTGACCGCCAGAGCCGGGAGCGCCCGCACATGGTGGGCACCCAGTGTTGGCGAACAGGTTTTATTGCTGTCTATCGGCGGCGATCTGACCACCGCCTTTGTGCTGCCAGCGATTTTTTCCGACGAATTTCCGGCCCCTTCCCACTCACCGACGGCCGCCCACCTGGTTTTTCCCGACGGGGCGGTGATTGAATACGAACCCCAAACCAGCGCATTAACGGTCACGGGGATTAAAACAGCCACCGTGAATGCGGCAGTGTCTGTCCATGTCACCGCACCGGATATCACCTGTACGGCCAGCAACCAAATCACCCTGGATACCCCGACCGTGATGTGTACGCACCATTTGACCACAGGCAGTCTGGAGATCCGGGACGGCGGGACGATGCGCGGCAATATCACCCACACTGACGGCCAATTCAGCTCTAACGGAATTGTGGTCGATTCACACCGGCACAATGGTGTCCGCAGTGGTGACGGCACGTCAGGAGGCCCCGTCTCATGAGGTATCTGGGTATGAATCGCCAGACCGGTGAGCAACTGACGGGTATTAACCATATTCGCCAGTCCGTCAGCGATATTTTAATGACGCCCGTGGGCAGCCGGATCGCCCGCCGTCAGTATGGTTCCCTGTTGTCGGCACTGATAGATGCACCTCAAAACCCAGCGCTGCGCCTGCAACTGATGGCGGCCTGTTATACCGCTATCCAGCAATGGGAGCCGCGCATCATCGTCACGGCGATAACACTCAGTCAAAATGCGGCCGGACAAATGACGGTCGATATCAGCGGCCATTATTCCCCCGCCCGTGATCCGATTGCGTTTTCCGTGCCAGTGAGGTGACAATGCCTACCCTTGACTTAAGTCAGTTACCCCCGCCCGATGTGGTTGAACCGCTGGATTTTGAAACGCTGTTTGCGGAGCGTAAGGCCGCGTTCATTGCTCTGTACCCACTGGAGCAGCGCGAGGCTATTACGCGCACTTTAGCACTGGAATCGGAACCCATTACCAAGCTGTTACAGGAAAATACCTACCGTGAGTTGTTGCTGCGCCAGCGCATTAATGAAGCGGCGCGGGCGGCGATGGTAGCGTATGCCGGCGGCAGTGATTTAGACCAGCTGGGCGCAAACAATAACGTCAGTCGATTGATATTGCAGCCGGCTGACAATAATGCCGTACCGCCGGTGCCTGCCGTGCTGGAGCCTGACCGCGATTATCGCGTGCGTATTCCGCAGGCGTTTGAGGGACTGAGCGTTGCCGGTCCCGTTGGTGCCTATGAATACCATGCACGCAGTGCTGACGGTCGTGTCGCCGATGCCTCGGTTGTTAGCCCCGCGCCGGCTTATGTGACAGTCAGTATTTTATCCCGTGAGGGGAACGGCGCTGCCAGTGATGAGCTGATTGCTACTGTCAGTCACGCCCTGAATGATGAGGACGTGCGCCCCGTCGCCGACCGCCTGACCGTGCAATCGGCCAAGATTATTGATTATGACATTGACGCCGTGTTGTACTGCTATCCCACGCCCGAATACGAGCCGATATTGCAGGATGCACGGGCCAGACTGGCGCGTTATACCGCCGAGCAGCACCGGATTGGCCGCGATATCGTGCGCAGTGCCATTTTTGCCGCACTGCATGTCCCCGGCGTACAACGTGTTGAACTGAAAACCCCCGCACAGGACATGATACTGGATAAAACCCAGGCGAGTTTCTGTACCCGTGCCACCGTGACTATCGGGGGGTCCGATGAATAACCGCTTGCTGCCGGTTGGTTCCTCACCGCTGGAAGTGGCCGCCGCCGAAGCCCTGTCCAGTCTGGCGGCTATTCCTGTCCCCCTCCGTGACCTGTGGAACCCCGATCATTGTCCGGTGCCGTTGTTGCCGTATCTGGCGTGGGCGTGGTCGGTTGACCGCTGGGATATGGACTGGCCCGAACGCACCAAACGTGAATCCATCAAGGCGGCAATGTTTGTGCATAAGCACAAGGGCACCATTGGTGCTATCCGGCGCGTGGTCGAGCCGTTCGGTTACCTGATCCGCGTGATTGAGTGGTGGCAGACCAACGAGGCGCCGGGCACTTTCCGGCTCGATATCGGCGTGATGGAAACCGGTATTACGGCTGAAACCTATCAGGAACTGGAACGTCTGATTTTTGATGCCAAGCCCGCCTCTCGCCATTTGATTGGCATGTCCATTCAATTGGAAACGGGCGGTACAGCCTATTGTGCTGTGACCAGCTACAGCGGGGATAGCCTGACTGTCTACCCCTATTTACCTAAAGAAGTGGTTGTCTCCGGCGCTGACGTGGTGGGCGTGGCAGTCCATGTTATTGATGAAATGAGGATTAAATCATGAGCACGAAATTCTTTGCCCTGTTAACCCGGCTGGGCGCGGACAAACTCGCCAATGCCGCCGCACTGGGCACCAAACTGAACATCACCCATATGGCGGTGGGCGATGGGGGCGGGAAATTGCCGACACCGGACACCGCACAAACTAAACTCGTTAACGAACGCCGCCGTGCAGCGATTAATGTCCTGAGTGTTGATCCCAAAAACACCAACCAGATTATGGCTGAACAGGTTATACCGGAAAATGAAGGCGGTTGGTGGATACGGGAAATTGGCCTGTTTGATAAGGACGGCATTTTAATTGCGGTCGGCAACTGCGCGGAGACCTACAAGCCGCAATTGCAGGAAGGTTCTGGGCGTACTCAAACTATTCGCATGGTGCTGATTGTCAGCCATACGGACGCGGTGACATTGAAAATTGATCCGTCCGTGGTGCTGGCCACCCGCGAGTATGCGGATGCCGTGGTCGCTAACGCTATCCGCGAGCATGAACAAAGCCGCCGCCATCCTGACGCGACACTGAAAGAAAAGGGATTTGTGATCCTGAGCAGCGCAGTGGACAGCAACAGCGAAACACAGGCGGCAACCCCGAAAGCGGTCAGGGCGGCGTATGATTTGGCGGCGACGGCGAATAATAATGCCAATAGTTGCCTGGAGAAAAACAAGAACGGCGCAGATATTCCCAACAAACCGGAGTTTGTGAAAAACCTCGGTTTATCGGATG